>JAZQJQ010000034.1:0-16659 GCA_045541735.1 Eubacteriales bacterium | reverse complement strand
GCCGAGGTTCCGGATGCAATCCGTAAGGGAATTGAGGACGCTAAGAAGAATATGATCGAAGTATCTCTTCAGGGCTCTACCATTCCTCACGAGGTTATCGGTAATTTCGGTGCAGGCCGCGTGCTTCTCAAGCCCGCTCCCTCCGGTACCGGTATCATCGCCGGCGGTACTGTAAGAGCAGTACTCGAGATGGCGGGAATAAAGAACATCCGCGCTAAGTGCCTGCGCTCCACCAACCCCACGAACGTTGTTAAGGCAACCTTCGAGGCGCTCAAGGAGCTCCGCACTGTAGAAGAGGTTGCAGCTATCCGCGGCCTCGACGCAGATAAGATCAAGGCATAAGGGAGGCAGATACAATGACTAACGGAAATGTTAAGGTAACGCTCGTAAAGAGCCTTATTGCCTGCACCCCCAATCAGAAGGCTACCGCCGCTTCTCTCGGTCTTCGCAAGATCGGTGACTGCATTATCCACGCTGACAATGCGGTTCTCGGCGGCAAGGTAAAGGTTATCTCTCACCTTGTTAAGGTTGAGAACGTTTAATCGGAATTCAGAAAAGGAGGAATAGACATGAAGCTTCATGAACTTTCACCCGCCCCCGGCTCGGTTAAGGCTTCTTACCGTAAGGGCAGGGGTCCTGGATCCGGAAACGGCAAGACCGCCGGCAAGGGACATAAGGGTCAGAACGCTCGCTCCGGCGGCGGTGTAAGACCCGGATTTGAGGGCGGCCAGCTCCCCCTCTACAGAAAGCTTCCCAAGAGAGGCTTTTACAACCGTTTTGCTACCAAGTATGCTGTAATCAATGTTAGCACTCTTGCTAAGTTTGAGGACGGCGCGGTTGTTGATCTTGAGGTGCTCCGCAACTGCGGTATCGTTAAGACCAACGAGGATAAGCTCAAGGTTCTCGGCAACGGCGAGCTTACCAACAAAATAACTGTTAAAGCAGCAGTCTTTTCTGCAAGCGCTAAGGAAAAGATAGAAGCAGCAGGCGGAAAGACAGAGGTGGTATAAGGTGTTTAAAACGCTCGCAAATGCCTGGAAGATCCCGGATCTGAGAAGAAAGCTTCTTTTCACTCTGTTCATTTTGGTAATCTACCGGTTCGGCGCTGCTATTGAAATACCTTACATTAACCACAGCGCGCTTGAGACCTGGAAGCAGACCGCATCCGGATCTATATTCGAGTATCTGAATATAATCTCCGGCGATGCATTTTCCAAGGCCACCCTGTTTGCGCTCTCGATCTCACCCTATATCACTTCATCCATCGTTATGCAGCTTCTCTGCGTAGCTATTCCCGCCCTTGAGAGACTTTCCAAGGAAGGCGAGGAAGGACGCAAGAAGATCAATAACATCACCCGCTACGTAACCGTTGCTCTTGCTCTTATGACCAGTATCGGTTACTACTTCCTGATGAAGAACACCTACGGTATCGTTACCGAGGAAGGTTCCACCTGGTTTGGCGCGATCGTAATGATCTCCTGCTACTGTGCGGGCGCGTCCCTCATTATGTGGCTGGCTGAGAAGATCAATGAGAACGGTATCGGCAACGGTATCTCCATGATCCTCTTTGCAAACATTATTTCGTCCATTCCCGGTATGATTCAGGAGGGAGTTGTAAATAACGTAGCAAACGGCATTGCAAAGATTCAGGACGGTAATGCTCTCGGCGGTATCATCACCTTCGTTTGCGTTGCTATCGGAATCGTAGCTGTTATCGCGGTAGTTGCATTCGTTGTATTCATCACGAACAGTGAACGCAGACTTCCCGTACAGTATGCAAAGCGCGTTGTGGGCCGTAAGATGTACGGCGGACAGAACACTAATCTGCCCATCAAGCTCAATATGTCCGGCGTTATGCCTATCATATTTGCAAGCTCCATCTGCTCTCTGCCCGCAACTATTATGCAGTTCATACCCAACGCTAAGGACGGCTGGTTTGGTAAGATAGTTGATATCTTCTTCTCCACCGAAAGCATCGTATACGCTCTTGTATACCTCCTTCTTATCATCGTGTTTGCTTACTTCTATATTGCTATCTCCTTCAACCCTGTTGAAGTTGCTAACAATCTTCAGAAGAACGGCGGTTCCATTATGGGTATCCGTCCCGGTAAGCCTACCGCTGATTTCATTCAGAAGGTTCTCAACAAGATCACACTTATCGGTGCTCTCTTCCTCGGCATCATCGCTGTTGTACCGCTTGTTATAAACATTGTTACCGGCGGCGCGCTCGGAAGCATCGCATTCAGCGGAAACTCTCTGCTGATCGTTGTAGGCGTTGCACTTGAAACTGTAAGAGAGATCGAAGCTCAGATGACCATGCGTCATTACAAAGGCTTCCTCGAGTAATTAACGGAGGATCGGATGAATATCATTTTTCTCGGAGCCCCCGGTGCCGGCAAAGGCACCCAGGCAGAAATGTTAGCAAAGAAGCTTGACATTCCGACGATATCCACCGGTGCCATAATACGCGAAGCAATTAAAAGCGGAACGGGAATGGGTGCCAAAGCGGCGGAGTATACCGAGCGCGGGGCACTCGTACCCGATGACGTCGTCATTGGCATCGTAAAGGAAAGACTTTCGGAACCAGACTGTAAAAATGGTTGGATACTTGACGGTTTTCCCCGCACGGTGCCTCAGGCGGCTGCTCTTAAAGAGATGGGAGTCAATATTGACTACGTAATCTCTTTGGAGATATCCGACGAAGAGATCGTTTCCCGTATGTCCGGCAGAAGAGTCTGCCCCGCATGCGCGGCTACCTTCCACGTAACTGATAAGCCCTCCTCGGCAGGCGACAAGTGCGACCGCTGCGGTGCGGAGCTTGTTATACGTAAGGACGACGATCCCAAGGTCGTGCTCTCCCGCCTTGAGGTTTATCACGCTCAAAGCGAACCGCTTAAAGAGTATTACGGCTCAGCCGTCATCAAGATCGATGTTGCCGATTCTTCTCCTGAGGAGAACTTCGGTAAAACAGTTAAGGCACTCGGCCTGAAGGCATAATATGGTACGGTTGAAAAATGCTGCTCAGATAGCCATAATGAAGGAAGCCGGTCGTATAACCGGTGAGGCTATCCTTACTGCCGCGGAGCACATCCGCGAGGGAGTAAGTACAAAATTTCTTGACACAAAGATCCGCGAGTATATCGAAAAATGCGGGGCTAAGCCCTCGTTTTTGGGATATGGCGGATTTCCCGCATCCGCCTGCATCAGCATAAACGACGAAGTTATTCACGGAATCCCATCCGACAAGAGGATTCTTACCGAAGGGGATATAGTGAAGATAGACGTCGGAGCCTTTTATAAGGGGTTCCACGGCGATTCCGCAAGAACGTTTGCGGTAGGTGCCGTAACACCTGAGGCGCAGAAGCTGATCGATGTAACAAAGGAGTGCTTTTACAAGGCTGTTGCCGAGTTAAAGCCCGGCGCCCGTGTGGGCGACATCGGAAACGCGGTGCAGAGTTATGCGGAAGCAAACGGATACGGCGTGGTCAGAGAGTACGTCGGTCACGGAATCGGGGCGGAGCTCCACGAGTCTCCGGAGATACCCAATTTCGGACGCGCAGGTCACGGAATCAGAATTTTCCCCGGCATGGCGCTTGCCATTGAGCCGATGATCAACGTCGGCACTTGGGAGGTCAAAAGGCTGGGTGACGGCTGGACCGTTAAGACCAAAGACGGCTCGCTTTCCGCACATTACGAAAATACGGTAATCTACACAGAAGATGAAGTCATCATGACGACCGTTGTGTCTTAATACCACTGAGGAGGGATTATTCTGCCGAAAGATGATGTTATAGAGTTTGAAGGCGTGGTTACGGAAGCGCTTCCCAACGCAACCTTCAAGGTCAAATTGCCAAACGGACATATTGTGAACGCACATATATCCGGAAAACTGAGAATGAACTATATCAGGATACTGCCGGGTGACCGCGTTACCGTAGAGGTATCGGTCTACGACCTTACGAAGGGCCGTATAACCTGGCGCATGAAATAATCGGAAAGGAAGAACCGAAATGAAAGTTAGACCGTCCGTAAAGAAAATATGCGAAAAGTGCAAGATAATCAAGCGTCACGGCAAGATCATGGTTATCTGCGAGAATCCTAAGCATAAACAAAGACAAGGCTAAGTAATAGAAAGGGAGAATTGAAATATGGCTCGTATTGCCGGTGTTGACCTTCCCAACAACAAAAGAGTGGAAGCCGCACTTACCTACATTTACGGTATTGGAGCGAAGAGCGCCAAGGATATCCTTGCAAAGACCGGAGTAAATCCCGACACTCGTGCAAAGGATCTTACCGAGGATGATGTTGCAAAGCTCCGTGACGAAATCGAAGGCTCCTACGTTGTAGAGGGTGACCTTCGCCGTGATGTTGCTCTCAACATCAAGCGCCTCATCGAGATAAACTGCTATCGCGGTGTTATGCACAGACGCGGTCTTCCCGTAAGAGGACAGCGTACCAAGACTAACGCGAGAACCAGAAAAGGTCCCGCTAAGACCATCGCGAATAAGAAGAAGTAAAGGAGTGAGAGCGCAAAATGGCTAAGACTGTTAAAAAAGTTATTAAAAAGCGCCGCGACCGTAAGAATATTGAGAAAGGTGCAGTGCATATTCAGGCATCCTTTAACAACACGATCGTAACCATTACCGATACCTTCGGAAACACTGTTTCCTGGGCATCTGCCGGTGAGCTCGGTTTTAAAGGTTCCAGAAAATCCACTCCCTATGCGGCTCAGATGGCAGCAGAAACTGCAGGTAAGCTTGCAGTAGAGAACGGTATGAAGACCGTTGAGGTATACGTTAAGGGCCCCGGATCCGGAAGAGAGTCTGCGATCCGCGCTCTTGAGAATGTTGGTCTCCAGGTCGTAATGATCAAGGACGTTACCCCCATTCCCCACAACGGATGCCGTCCGCCTAAGCGCAGACGCGTTTAATCATAACGGAGGAAAATTAAGATGGCAAGATATACAGGACCCGCATGCAGACTGTGCCGCAGAGAAGGCACTAAGCTTTACCTTAAAGGTAGTCGCTGCACTTCCGGTGCTTGCTCCTTCGACGTAAGAGAGAAGGCAGGAGCGCCCGGCGCTCATGGCGTATCTCGCAAGAAGGTTGGCGAGTACGGTATGCAGCTCCGCGAGAAGCAGAAGACTAAGAGATACTATGGCGTTCTTGAGCGCCAGTTCAGAAATTACTACGAGATGGCTGTTAAGAAGGAAGGCATGACCGGTGCAAACCTCCTCTGCATCCTTGAGACCCGTCTTGACAACGTAGTATACAGAATGGGACTTGCTGCAAGCCGCAAGGAGGCTCGTCAGCTCGTTTGCCACGGACACTTCACCCTCAACGGAAAGAGAGCAGATATCGCGTCTATTCTCGTTCGTCCCGGTGATGTGATCGCTCTTCGCGAAAACAGCCGTGATCTTCCCAAGTTCAAGGCTCTTCTTGAGAACTTTGACGCAAAGAATGCTCCCAAGTGGCTTGAGGTTGATACCGAGAACGTTACTGTTAAGGCAGTAGCTGCTCCCACCAGAGACGATATCGACTTCGACTTCAACGAGCAGCTTATCGTCGAGCTCTATTCCAAGTAAGATATTCCTTCCGGGTGCGGCGTTTTCACGGCGCATCCGCGGAAGGCGTCGATCCCTGCTTGCCGCATATGTGTGCGGCCGCGTAACCTGACCGGCGAATTAAATTTATTTGGAGGATATTATGATAGAAATAGAGAAGCCTAACATTTCGTCCGAGGAAATGGACGAAACGGGTAAATCCGGCGTATTTGTTGTCGAGCCTCTTGAGAGAGGCTACGGCATGACCCTGGGAAACTCTCTCCGCAGAGTACTGCTCAGCTCTCTGCCCGGAGTTGCCGTTACATCTATTAAGATCGACGGTGTGCTCCACGAGATCTCTGCAATCCCCGGCGTTAAGGAAGACGTCACCGAGATCGTCCTCAATGTAAAGGGAATTACCGCTAAGCTGTATTCCCCCACCCCCAAGACCGTATACATTGACGTAAACGGCCCCCGCGATATTACCGCAAGGGATATCGTTTGCGATTCCGATATCGAGATCCTTAATCCCGATCATCACATCGCAACTCTGTGCGAGAACGCTCACTTCTATATGGAGTTGACGTTTGACCACGGTAGAGGATACGTATCCAACGATAAGAACAAGCAGAACTATCTTGCTGCAAACGCTCAGAGCGGCAGCGGACTTCCGATTGGTCTTATCTTTACCGACTCCATCTACACACCTGTTTACAGTGTAAGCTATGAGGTAGAGAATACCCGTGTCGGCAATATCACCGATTACGATAAGCTTACTATCACTGTAAACACTAACGGGACGATCACCGCTAAAGAAGCGGTATCTCTCGGCGCCAAGATACTCAATGAGCATCTCAACCTGTTCGTAGATATGTCCGATACAGCAAAGGACACCGAGATAATGGTTGAACGCGAGGAAACCAAGAAGGAAAAAGTCCTTGAGATGACCATCGAGGAGCTTGACATGTCGGTAAGAAGCTTCAACTGCTTGAAGCGCGCCGGCATTGATACCGTCGAGGATCTTACTAACCGTACCGAGGAGGATATGATAAAGGTCCGCAACCTCGGAAAGAAATCTCTGGAGGAAGTTATCCAGAAGCTTCACTCTCTCGGCCTCGATCTGAAGCGCGAAGAAGAGTGAGCACCATCAATCATAACATTTAGGAGGGACACATAAATGCCCGGTACGAGGAAACTCGGCAGAAAGACTGACCATAGAATGGCTATGCTCAGAGGTATGGTTACTCTTCTGCTTGAGAAAGGAAAGATAGAAACCACTCTTACAAGAGCAAAGGAAATTGCTCCTCTCGCTGAGAAGATGATCACTCTCGGCAAGAAGAACACTCTTGCAAGCCGCCGTGCTGCTCTTGCGTTCATCACCAAGGAAGAGGTTGTAACCAAGCTCTTCACTGAGATCGCACCTAAGTACAGCGACCGTAACGGTGGTTACACTCAGATTTATAAGCTCGGATTCCGTCGCGGAGATGCTGCAGAGATGGCTCTGCTCCGTCTCTTTGAGGAGCCGGTAAAGGAAGAGGAGAAGCCCGCAAAGAAGGCTTCCAAGAAGGCAGAGGCTCCCGTTGAGGAGGCTCCCGCTGCTGAAGCTCCTGCAGCTGATGCTGAGTAATTAAAAAAGATAGGCTGTCTCAAATTCAGATTTGAGACAGCCTGTTTTTTATTATGTAACGCCTCATCACGATAACATCGTAAAACGAAGGACGAACGATGGTTACTTCTAAGCGTTACACCATCAGAGGGAAAGTAAACAGTAATTTTCGCAGTTTAAAATATATCTTTGCCTCGTCTGAAAGCGGCAGCGGATTTGTGCCTTTGCCGCATTCAAGCGTAAACGCGGGGCGGTCATATTCGGTTATGAACCAATCGATAAGTCCGCCGTAGGCGGCGCTTCCCGACGGAGCGCTTGTTTTATATCCCGTTATTTGCGCGATTCTGCTTGCTATCGACCGAGCGCCTACGGGGCAGTTTGAAAGCGTTGAATAATATATTTCCTCGCCCTGCGTGTGCAGCGAAATAAGGGATCGTACGTTATGCGCGCGGATATAAGCGCAAAGTGAGCCGCATTCAGGCTCAGATTCGGGGCAGGGGCCGCTGTATTTGGTCGGACATCCGCATTCTACGCCGTTTTCTTGTTCTATTTGCTTGTATTGCATCCAACCTGCGTTATAGTTGTGGTTGAGATCGACCCCGCGGATGTTTGCCTGCCAATGTGTGAAATCATTACCGTTTTCGCCGTTCATGCGCAGAATGCGCTCTTTTAGCGGGTTATTATCCGCTATGCCGTTTTGTTGCAGTTCTGCGCCGTCGACGTTGAATAACGGTACTATTACAAGCCGCTTTTCTCTGAAGATATATTCGGTGTCGGTGCCGTGGATCCGGCGCCTAATTGCGTGTGCCTCGCAAAGCTCGTACAGAAAACGAATAAGGGAGAGTCCCGTTATCCATTCAGAGCCATGATGTCCGCTTATATAGAGGTATTCCGTTTCGCCTTCTCCGAATATTACGGCGCATATCGGCCTTCCCATTATAGTTTCGCCTATGTATTCCACACCTATAAAGGGATAGGCATCGGTAAGCTCCTGCAGATAATTCATAAGCGTATCTCCGTTTAACGGCGCGCACTTGAAAACAGGTCTGTTCATGTTCTTCTCCTTTCCGTTACTTCTAAAGTATATTCGCGTATGCTGATAAATATTTGTAAAAGGTCTTTTGTTTTTCACATTTGTGTGATAAAATCATATTAAAGTAACACAAAGGATGTTAAAATGAAAGATAAGGAATCGATAAAAGCATCTGCGCTTCAGAAGAACGGTTACATTGCTTTCGTTCTGCTGTCATTCTGTGCAGTATTTGCTTTGAATATCTTGATCTCCACAGCATTTAATATGCTGTTGCAGATCGTTTCAACAAATATACGCTATTCTTCAACAATGTTGCCGCACGCGCTCTATTACTTTATGTCCGTGCTTGCCGTATTATGGCAATTTACGGCTGTGGCTTTGATAGTTGACACGATAATGCGAGGGAAAAAACTGCTTGCGGCCGTCTGCTGTGCTTTGTTCTTTTGCGCGATGATGGTAAGCACTATGTTGCCGATAATCGTTGCGGCGGTTCAGTATCGCTCCCAGACTATTTTGACACTTATACGTTCGAATGCCGAGGCGTTGCTCACGGCGGCAATTTTTGCCGTTATCCGCGTTGCTTTGGCGGCGTGTGTCTGCTTTGTTGTAATGCTTATATCGCGCAGAAAGCAAAAAAACCGCCTTTCGGCGGCGCTTACGGCTTGCCTCTGGTGCTCCGTTGTGCTGGTGTTGCTTTCAATGCTCGTTATATTTATTCCCAACACTCTGCCGTTTTTGCGAAGCGCGGGACAGAATGCCCTCCGCAGCCAGCTTTTCAAGATAATTATGGAGTACGTTCTTCTCGCAGTTTACGGTGTTATCGGGTATGCAGCTGCATCTCTCGTTGTGCGTTTTTCGGGTAAGAAGTTTTAAGAAAAACGGGCGTACGCATTTCGTCCCTACGGATTATACGTTATTTACCGTAGGGGCGAACTGCGTTCGCCCGACATTTATTTTAGGAGCTTCTTTATCAGATCTTCCATTAAGGCATCCCGCCATATGTGGTAGACGTAGCGCATGTTGGTACCGGTGCTTTCTGTGTACTTGTGCTCATATGATGGAAGCAGCATTTTTTCGATACGCGAGAGCATAAAGCGGTTCTTGTCATTAAGCAGCCAGGCAACCGCTGTAACGTCCCATATTACGCGTGTCCACGGTCTTCCGCTTGCGTATGCGTTTGCTTCTTTTATCGTGTTGCGCGCAAGGTAATCGGCAAGTGGGTTTTTATCCATCAGCCAGTATTTAAGTTCGGGCGCCGATATCGTGAAGGATGAAACGATACCCATACAAGGGAGCTGAACAAAGGGCGCTTCGCTTTGCATTACCGCTCTTGCGGCGGCAACGTCCTGCATCATATTGAATTCCTTTGTGTCGTGATAGTGGCGCGAGTTGCCGCCAAGCCATACTACAACGATGTTTTCCGCTATCTCGGGTGCTTTGATAAGTGCTGAGGCAATATTGGTGATTGCACCGATAGCGATCACGTAGAGCGGTCTTTCGGGGCTGTAGAGCATTGCTCTGTTTATAAGATCATCGGCGGCAGGAGACTCAACTGCCGCTTTTTCATCAGTTAAATATCTGTCCGAACCCTTGTAAACGGGCACGTCCTCATCCATAAGGGAGAGGACTTTTTTTATTTCACTATAGCTTTTTTCCATTCCGTCCGCGGGGGAAGAGGAATGCTGATTAAAGAAAGGTGCGGCATAAATTGCTTTAGTATCGAGCTTTTCCTTTGAGCGCAGAAGATAGGCAAGGGCGAACTGGTCGTCTATCTCATTATAGGTGTCCGTATCAAGCACTACGTCGATCTTTCCGACGGGAACCTCAAGATTTTTCAGCCTCTGTTCATTCGTCATTTTTCAAACCTCTCATATAGCTTATTTACCGCCCAAACCGAAAATACGGCAAGAAGCGAGCCGAGGATGATGGATGCAAGCACGTCTGTGGGGTAGTGCACGTAGAGATAAAGCCTTGAAAATGCAATAAGCACCGCAAGCACCGTTGCGGGAATTCCTAAGCGCTTATCGCGGATAAGCAGGACCACCGCCGCCTCAAAGGATGCTATGGTGTGTCCCGAGGGGAAGGAAAAATCGTGCATAGGCTCCGTAAGCATATTTTCCACGGGGCGCATATCGTACGGACGTATACGGGCAACGAGCGGTTTTAAGGTCAGATTGCAGAGTATGAGTCCGCAAACGAGGGAAAGACCCATCATAATACCGGTTTTGCGCGTTTTTTTGAAGAACAGCATAATAACGGCACATGCTATCCAGAACCATCCGCCGTCGCCGAGAAAGGTTATTACAGGCATTACAGCATCAAAAAAATCGTTTCGCATATTTTCGGCTATAAAGTCGAGAATTGCAAAATCTATATCGTATATCTTGTCGATAAACGAGGAGAGTGCAAGCATAATACCTCCTTACTGACGGGCAAAGCTGTCGAATATAACGTATTTGCCGTTTACGTTGCGTAAGAATATCGTCATATCAATATGGTCAACGTAGTCCTCCCAACCCCAGCGGTGCAGTAAGTGAGTCATCGAAACACGGCAGGAGAAAACGTTATCGTCGTAGCGGTAGAACTCGCTTGCCTTCTTGTCCTTGAAGGTATAGCCGTAGTGCTCCCAAACGAAATAGTTTTCCGTGGTTATGATATTCTTCCAAAGGTCGGAATCCGTATCATAATACTCGATAAAGTCGGCTCTTGCGCCGTCCATCTGCATATATGCGGCATATTTTTCGATCGCGTTTATAACGTAATCGGAAAACTGCGTTTCAAGCGCGGTATCGTAAATAAAGCCTGCAGACCAGTAATTGCCGTCCTCAACGTAAACGCATTCGGTGGCTTTGCCGTCCTTGTCTGTGACCGCTATCTCGGGCTTGAAATAAAGTCCGTCCACAGTGTAGGCAACGTAAACTATGCCCTCGACTCCGTCAGGAAGGAATTTGTTTATCTCCTCCTCCTCGCGTACGTCCGGCAGCAGATATTTGTCGCTTACCTTAATACCGTTCACGGTAAGGGTGGAGCTGGCGGGAAGCTTGACAGTTACGCTCTCATGCGGGAAGAAGAAAAGCTCAATGTCACCAAGCTCATATTTTTTGAAGCCGTGCTTGCTCTTTTTAAGCTCGCTTTTAGAGTGTACAAGGGTAAATTCCGCTATCTTGTCCTCGCCTGCTTTAACGATATAGCGTATATCTCCCTTGGAATTGAACTGGCGAACGAAATAACCGGCGATATCGGATAGCTTGAGCTGTGCCGTATCTGCATTTGAGGCGCCGGTGGATATGCTGTAGCAGCTTATCTCCTTACCCTCGTAAAGACCTTTAAGGTAGGTTATAAGGTCGTCTCTTGTCTCAAATTCGCTTATTTCTCCGTTACCCCTGTCGGCGGCTTTAAGCAGCTTATCGTAGTCGATCTTTTTGAAGTAGGTGTCAAATACCTCGGCTTCAACGTATTTTGGCTGTACGCTTTCGTATTCCTCGAGAAAAGCTGTGATCTTGTTAAGGACGTTTGCTATGACCGCTGCCGCGGCAACAATGAAGCAAAGCAGCAATACCCAAAAAACGGGGAAGCGCTTTTTCTGCTGCATAACGGCGCTTGCAACGTCCGCACGCAGTCTTTTTTTGTTTTCGCTCATTTCGCTTTCCTCCGTTATTGCTCGGATGCCGCGGGTGCAACAACAAAATATGTAGGCATCTTTCTCGGGTTGGTGAATGCCTTGTACTTGTTTACTATGCCCATACGCTGAAATTCGTCAAGGGTGTTTACGTCAATGTCAAGAATATCCCAATAATCGCGGTAATACATCATGGTGCTGGAGCCGCCGTCAAGCATACCTGCGGTAACGGCGCCGAATTCACGCATTACGTCGATAATGTCGTTATGCGTTGCACCAATGCTGGATGCGGAACGTCCGTCTGTAACTACCATGATTATGGTGCCGTCCTGCCTCTGGCCTATTGCGGTACGCTGTGCAGTTCCGAGATTGTTATCCTCGTAATGAGTAAAGATGTTCGTGCCGTCGTTTGTGATAAGTACGTTGCCCGTTTGGAAGCACACACCGTCGCGCAGATCCATCTCTTTTCCCTCTGCGGGAGTAATGCCTTCCTTGACGACGAGCTTGTTGTCTTTGTTTATGCCTATAAACGTGCGGTCGGTATAGCCGTCTGCATATACCTGCTCGCCCTTTGAGTAAGTAAGTCCGATAGGCAGATCGCCCGTGCCCTGACCTCCGTTGTCGTGGTATTCGCCGGCGTTTATTGCGGCAACGGCATTTTCTCTTTCGGCTATTTCAAATATTCTGATGCCCGCACCTGCGGAAAAATCGGCTGTGGCGACGTACACTCTGGAGGGGTCTTTTATAAGCATAACGTATGCCCGGTATGTGGGACCGCTGATCGTGGTGTAGTAGATACCGTCTACCCACTCGATGTCCTCCTCGGTCTTGCCGCCGATATTTCCCTTGTTCGTTTCGGTAAAACTGTCGATCGGGGTGATATCGGTGCGTACGATGTGGCTTGCTTCCACTATAGACTGTACCGTAGCATCATCAAGGAAAAGTCCGGGTACCCATTTCGTTGCGCTTGCCTGCATTGCCATAAGCACAAGCTGGTCGCGCATCGTGGTGCTCGGCCCCTTTGCGACGGCGTTGATAGCGGCAAATATGCCGCCGATGCCGACGAGGATGACGGCAAGAAGTACAACGGCGCATCTGCCGAGTATCTTTAAAAAAAGGCGGAAACCGCTTTTTTTCTTGTGCAGACGCAGTCTTTCGTCTGCACGCTCGCGGATGCTGTCGCTTCTTATACGCGTACCGCTTCCGCTTGCGGACTTGCGGTAATTGAGTATTATTCCGCCGTTATCGCCGTTCTCTTCAGGCAGCTGGTCATTTATGTTATCGGTAGTGTTCATTTTTGTTCCTTTCGGCTTATTTTTTACGGAACACCCATTCGCGCTGAATGCGGAAAGTGACGAAGAAAAGAAGAGTGTCAACTACCGCTTTTATGAGGGTGGTGAGAATTGCAAACTCCGCTCCGAGTACGCTCTTGAGTAAAGTGACGAGGCCGCCCGAGCAGAGCATAACGGGAATGGCAAGCGCATAATAGCGAAGTGCCGTGTGTCCTGCGTTCTTTCCGCCGTTAAATACTACGTTGCGGTTTACGGCGTAATTTACCGCAGATGATATTGCGCGGGCGATCACTGTTGCGGTAATTACCGCATTTGCGCCGAGCGAAGTGCCGAAAAACAGCATGATCAGGTAGAAGGCTGCGAGGTCCGTAACTGTCGCGCAAGCCGAGGATAGTATGTACTTGATGATAAGGGAGTATATGCGCAGACTGTCCTTTACAGCGTTGAAGTGAGAAGCGGAGTTGTTATCTATGTACACCGTTTCTATGGTGTGCTCCTTCATCTTCATTCCGAGGCGCTTTGCTTCAAGCAGCATATTAGTTTCATATTCGTATCTGTCGCCTTTGATATTGATGAGTTCGGGCAGAAAACGCGCAGGGATAGCACGCAATCCCGTCTGCGTATCGGTGATCTTCAGACCGCAGAACGCAAGGAAAACAAACGAGGTTATTCTGTTACCCATGCGGCTTCTTGCGGGAACGTGTGCCTGAGAGAAATCTCTGCTTCCAAGAATGGCGGCATCAAGCTCGCACATTTTTTTTGCGCATGCAAGTATGTCTGCGGGCAGATGCTGTCCGTCTCCGTCAGCGGTGACGGCGCCAAGGCAGTCGGGACGGTTTTCGGCAATATACTTGAACGCGGTCTTGAGAGCGGCGCCCTTTCCGCGGTTTACTTCGTGCACAAGCACTGTGCAGTGCGGCATTGCACGCACCTCGTCAAAGACGTGCTCAAAATTCTTACCTCCGCCGTCGTCAACTACGCAAACGTCGGTAAATCCAGCATCAAGTATGCCCTTTACTGTGTTAAGGAGCTTATCGTCCGGCTTATAGGACGGTACAACTACCGTGATTCTGCTTTGCTCAAACATAATTATCTCCGTTGTTTCTTCTGAAATGTATGACAAGCAGTACGCATGCGCAAAGCACTGCGGCGCTCGCTATGGCTATAAGTGCTGCTTTGTTATCCGTTTCGCTATTGTCCGAAGGGAAGCGGGATGCGGTCTGTGCGGCCTCGCTCGTTGAGGCTGCCGCCGTGCTCGCGGGGGAAAGCGCTTCCGCAATGCTTACTGCAATGCTTTCGGATATCCTTTCGCTTTCTATGCGTTCGCTTTCGATCCGCTCGTTTTCAAGCCTTTCCGACTCTGCCGCCTTTGCCGATTCCTCTGCGGCTATGCTTTCGCTTGCCGCCTTGCTTTCTGCTTCAAGGCGCTCTGCACGCTCGCCTATCGTTTCAAGATTTTCAAACATATCGCTGTGCTCGGTATCCATTCCTACGGCAGAGGAATAAAGTCCGTACTCGCGAGGTGAATGTTCGGTTATCTGGGTGGAGAGAGTTATCTCCATTCCGTTTTTGCCGTAAAGCCAGCCGTAGAACCATGTCCAATGCTGTGAAATGTGATAGCCGAATGCCTCCTGCGATACGTTAAATGCAGTCTTTCCGTCAAATGAGGAAAGCTGCTTGTCGATATCAAGAGTCAATCGGTTTTTTTCGTAGAGATGCAGATAAAACTTTGCTACGTGCCATTTACCGTCGATATCGCCGTAACGGTCGGGAACAGTGCATTTGTTTATTGCATCGACAGCGGCATTCGCGCAGAGTATGTGAGTGCCGTGTCCGTATTCACCCTCAAGATCGTGTGTTACCACAACAAGCGGGCGCGTTTCCTGGATAAGCTCGTATACGTAGCGGTTGAAATCGTCGGCGGTGTAGCCTGCGTAGCTTTTATAAGCGTCAAGAGCTCCTTCAAGCGATTCGCTGTACAGATCGGGGAACTCTGCGATTATAGGATAATTTCTCACTCCCGTGTGCCACAGACCGTCAAGCAGCTCGTGGCGGCGGTTTGCTACGTCGTCGTGATTGGTGAAGTAAGCGACTTGGACTTTGAGTCCGCGCTCGCCGGCATAAAGCGGAAGCAGACCTGCGAAAAACAGCTGATCATCGTCGCTGTGAGAGATGAGAAGCAGCATATCCGATTCTGTAAGCGGTTCTTCCCACCGCTGTACCCAGCCGGGAAGAGTGCCCTCGGAAAAAAGAAATATCTCGCTTACAGCGATGTGAAAGTTAAGATCTATACGGATTTCGGCGGGGAGGTACCCGAATGCTTCCTTTAGGTCGAGAAGCTCGTGTATCATACCGCAATTGCCGAACGTGCGTGTTTCGCCTTTTTCGGTATCTGTGACGGTATATTCCTTGGCCGGCGTTTCAAATATCAAGTATATGTAGCCGATGCCGTCCGCATTTTTTGCGGTTATCACGGCACCGTTATATGCATTTGTGTAGTCTCTGTAGTCTCCGTCAAGGACGATCCCGGGATTGTAAAAGCCCTCTGCTTGTACGGAAGAGGCGGCGGTTATGTCGATTGCCGTTTCATTTGCGGCAGATACGCACACTCCGCTTGCGAATGTAAGCATAAACGCAAACATAAGCACCAAAAAGCGCGTTAAAGCTTTGCTGTTCTTTTTCACGGTACGCTCCCACCTCCTAAATATGTTACTACAACTTATTATAATACTACATACGCGCGCAAAAATCAATCGTTTGATGTTTTTTTGTTACGTTCACGGACGTTTTTTTGAGGAAAATGAGGAAATTTTTACTTTGCGCAAGCTGTGACAAAATACGACCTCCGCTCTGTGTTAGCATAAAACTGCAGAAATAAGCGGAAGGAAGGTAAATGAAAATGGCAAATTCACGCATAACCGTGACGACAGACGGGGCAAGGCTCACGGTCGCACCGCGCGGTGAGATAGATCACCACAGTGCACGCTCGCTGAGAGACAGGATAGACAACGAGCTGTATAACACACGCCCCGAAATACTCGTGCTTGATCTCTCGCATATCGATTTTATGGACAGCTCCGGACTTGGTCTGCTTCTCGGCAGATATCAGCGCGCATCTGAGATCGGATGCGAGGTAAGGCTGATGGGATGCAGTCCGAGAACTAAAAAAATACTTGAGCTTGCGGGAGCGGATAAGCTTTTTGAATTTGAGGAGAGGGCATGAAAATGGAACAGCTGAGCTTGAAAACCCAAAAAACAGAGAAGAAGAAAAAGACCCCGGTAAACGAAATGAAGGTGAAAATGCCTGCAGTATCGGAAAACGAAAGCACTGCGCGCGCCGTCGTAAACGCGTTCGTTGCACGCTATGATCCAACGGTCGAGGAGCTGGCGGACATAAGATGTGCGGTATCCGAGGCGGTAACAAATTCCGTGGTGCACGCATACGGCGGGAAAGGCGGAACGCTTTACATAAGTATACGTGCGTTTTCGGACAGAAGTATTTCCGTTGAGGTGCGTGATAAGGGAAGGGGAATAGAGGACGTGAAAAAGGCAATGGAGCCGCTTTTT
>JAZQJQ010000033.1:0-48968 GCA_045541735.1 Eubacteriales bacterium | reverse complement strand
GCTTTTTACAATTGCTCAAGTTTAAAGGCTATTTCAATCCCCGATAGCGTAACTTCAATTGGACAAACGCTTTTCCAGAATTGTACGAATTTGGAGTACGTGAGATTGAGTGAGAACGCAAACAAAGTCGGCGGTTCAATGTTTTTTGGATGTACTATGTTGAAAAACGTTTCATTGCCGGCTACTGTAACTGTAATTGGCTCCACAGCTTTTTCCAATGCCTCAAATCTTACGGGTGTTTACTACCACGGCACTGTTGAGCCGACTACCTATAATCCCGGTTTGAATAATGCTTCCTTTTCGTTAACACCGGATACAATGGTGATTTATGCTTCCAATGATTATTCAGGCACTACAATGGGCTTGAATGCAAAATGGGAAAATGATGTGCACAATGTTACCAAAATCGACGGTTATTTTGTAAATGTAGCACACACCATTGGCGGTGCTGTCAAGGTGGATAAAAGCATTGTGCCCGTTGGTGATACTGTTACCGTTGATACTATGGCATATAAAAACTATGCACTTGATACATTTACTGTCACAGATGCAGACGGTAATGAGATTACCGCAAGCGGTGACGAAAATACCCGCACATTTGCAATGCCTGCAGGTGATGTTACCATTATTGCAACATTCAAATCCACAATAGTGCCTCATGTTCACAGTTGGACTTTTGAAGCTGAAGGAACATACATCAATGCAACTTGTTCGAATATCGACGGCGCGTGCCACAATCCGTATCAAAGTGTGGTAATGACCCCGCCCAGCCTTACTTATTTCGCTTGGAGTCTTGAAAGAACTGTAAAAGTTTCAGGAACGATTGAAGACGTCGAAATTCCCGAAGTTGTTTACACATTGAAGTCCACAGGCGAAGAGGTACGCCCATTTGCACCCGGCGTTTATGTGGCAAGTCTCACCATAGAAAATACAACCTTAACCTATGAGTACGAGATTACAAAATCCAATCAGCTTAACTACTCGTTTTTTACATACACTGCTCCTGCAAACCTTACATATGACGGAACAGCAAAGATTGCAACTGTTGTTCCTAACGCAACTGCAGATGCCTATATTGGCGAAGTTGAGGTTTTATATGGCGGCAACTCCACGCCTCCTACCGATGTAGGTAGCTACGTTGTTACAATCAATGTTGCGGAAACTGATTATTATTCAGCTAAAACCAATCTCTCTCTTGGCGGAAGGGGTGGTCAAAAGTTTAGCATCGTTGCCAAAGACGTCGGTGATTTGACTTACGTTTTGGAGGATAGCTATCTCTTGAACGGCGGTGCGGCAACACCCGACGTTACCATTCAGTATAACGGTATGACTCTTGAAAAGGATACCGATTATACGATCGAATATGCTAACAACACCGAGCCCGGCACCGCAACTATGACAATCACCGGTATAGGCAATTACACCGGAACCAAGACGCTGGAATTTAATGTTATCGAAAGTAATCAGTCGGAAATAACTAACGTGAATATGACAGTAGGCACAGATCTTTCCTATAACGTGTATGCTGATCTGTCAGATGCAGACGGCGAATCAGAAATGCGCTTTACTGTTGAGGGTGAGGAGATCACCGTAAGCGGAGTATACGATGAGAACGCAGGTCTTTACAGGTATACTCTTGCCCACATTCCTCCTCAGGGAATGCTTACAGAGATAAAGGCAGAGCTCGTAAAGGACGGCGAGGTGCTTGATACTCACGTAGGAACGATCCGCGGATATCTTGGCTCCTTGGTTGAGCTTTATCCCGAGGATGCAGAGCTCAAACAGCTTGTTGCAGATATGCTGGGTTACGGTGCGGCGGCACAGATTTATGTAGGCTACAATACCGATAACCTTGCAAATGCGGGTGTTACAGGCGAAAGCGAATTCGTAGCTCTCGGAGAAGAGAATTACATAGCAAAGTCCGAAAAGGGAACGGAGGTCGATGGCGTTAAGTTCATCGGAATCGGCGTTCGCTTTGATTACGTAAACAAGGTATTCTTCAGATTTACCGCACCTTCTCTTGAAGGTGTTGCCGTGACCGTTAACGGTGAAAAAGCAGAGATAGAAGCGTACGGCGAAGGTTATATAGTTTACAGCGATGCTATCAATGCAACCGAATTTGCAAACGAGATAGTTGCTGTTCTCACAAGCGGCGATACGGAAGTGCAGACCGTAACCTATAGTGTAGAATCCTTTGTATACGAAATGCAAAATGCGGAGGACAGTACCGCGGAGCTTGCAAAAGCACTTTATAATTACGGACTTTCCGCAATTGCGTACGCTGCAAAGTAAAAGGAGGTAGAAGAATGAATAAGAGCACAAATAAAGCAGAATACCTCCGCCCGGAGGTTGAGATAATAAGCTTTCAGTCAGCCGAGGTATTGACCGCAAACGGACTCAGCGCCTTCAACGTGGAAAGCAATATGAGCGATTGGCTTAACGGCTGATAACAGAGAAAAATACGGCACGGTGCGTTCCGCATCGTGCCGTATTTTTTTCTATTCAATTCCCAAAAATGCTTTTGCTTCTTTATACTGCTTTTCGGCGCGCTCGATATTTTTCTGCGAGTTGCCGAGGGTTGCTCGTAGCATTACGTTTTTTGGCGTGTCATCGGGGTCTATAAGCTCTGCGGCTACAACGGTGTAGCCGTTTTTTTCAAGGTACAATGTACGCAGTCCGTCGGTCAGTGCTGTGCACAGCTTGTCCGAAAGTATGCCGAAGCGGGTAGTAAATTTAAGCGGAGCGCAGTTTATCTTTTTGCTTAATTCTCTGTGGCAGCAGGGAGTGGAAAGCACCGCTTTTGCTTTAAGTCTGACTGCGGTTTCAAGCACAATATCCGTTGCGGTATTGCAGGCGTGGAGCGAAAGCACAAGATGGGGAACTATATCTGTTTCAAGCTTTGTTATGTCAACGCATCGGAACTTCATCCCGTCGAAACTGAGCTTTTGTGCCGTTATCTCACATTCCTTCAGCACGTCACCTTTTAGGTCGGCGCAAAGCATATTCGTTTTTCTGCCCAATGTGTTTGCGAAATAGTGGTAAACGGCAAAGCTGAGATAGCATTTTCCGCAGCAGAGATCGTATACGTTTATCTCGCCGTCCTCTGGAAGCGCGTGGCAGATATCGCGTACAAATTCAAGAAAACGGCATATCTGGCGGAATTTCGATTGGCGTGACGGGAGCACGTTTCCGTATTTATCGGATACACCAAGCTCGTAAAGAAACGGCTCGGCGCCGGTGAGCATACGGTTCTTCTCCTTGTTCAGGGGGGCGGTGTCAGCTTTTTTTACATCGCCTCCGTTGAGCGCCGCTTTAAGCTTGGGACTGATGTTTAGCATCTCTTTGCCCTTGCGGCTTTTTTTGTAGAGCGCATCGCCGTTCTCCGTTATCAGATCTGCCTGCTCAAATCTTTTCAAGCTTTCGCCTAACACATCGGCAGGAAAGCTTTCGCTGTTTTTTTGGGTTATGCGTCCGTCGGGGAGGTGCGTTTCAAGTACGTAGATAATCCCCTTTGCGGAAATACGGCGAACGAGCCTCATCTTCGTTACGTTTTTTTCTGTCGGCTTTGAAAGTACGAGCATACGCGCACTTTCAACAGAAAAGGCGCGCTCAGCCGTGAGAATAAGCTTTTCCTGAAGTTCGGTAAGCATTACTTATCTGCCTTTCCGTCACCGCCGTTCTTTTTGCTTTTGAAGGATATCTTGTTTTCCTTACCTTCTCTCAGACGGGTTATATTCTCGCGGTGGCGCCAAATGACGAGTACAGCGATCAAGATGGCAAAAATATTGGCAACGCCGTTACCCTCTAAGCTGCTGAGAAATACGGGGTAGAGAAGCATACAGAGGATCGAGCCGAGGCTTACGTATTTCGTGCCCCAAACGGTAATTACGAATACCAGAAGCAGGCAGAGAAAGGTGAGGGGGGAGGTTACGGCGCAGGCGGCGGCAACAGCGGCAACCCCCTTGCCTCCGCGCATCTTGTAGTAGATGGGGAAGCAATGTCCCGTTACTGCAAAAAGCGCAGCTGTATATTTGCAGAGAGATGCAAATTCTTCCGTATTCAGAGTAATGCAAAAATAAGAGAATGCGTTTGCCGTAAGTATCGCAAGCAAAACAGCGACCACGGTCTTTAAAAGATCACAGACGAGCGTGATAGCCGCAGCACCTTTGCCAAAGGTACGCAGCATGTTGGTCATACCCGCGTTTCCGCTTCCGAAATCGCGTATGTCTTTTTTGTATCGAAGCTTTGAATAAAGAATAGCGGTATTGATACTGCCGAGAAAATATCCGATCGCGGCGCAGACAAGAACCGCCGCAAGCATAATGACCGTTTCTTTAACGAGAACCGCTTCGGTTCCCGCGGAGAGAGTAAAAAAGTTCATAAAAGCTCCTTGAAGAGTTAATACATTAATTATACACAAAGCGATCGTAAAAGGAAAGTACTTTTTAAAAAAAATTGACTTTGTACGACATTATTGGTATAATGAACTAAATATACGGTCGGGAGGATGTTATGGAAAAATTGCCCCGCGAAAATGCCGAAAAGCTGATGCGCGATCTTGAAAAAGAGATATCTTATCATTCGCGCCTTTACTATATTTACGACAGACCCGAGATATCGGATTTTGACTACGATATGATGTTCCGCCGTTTGCAGGAGCTGGAGGAGGAATATCCGGAGTTGAAAAGCCCCAATTCTCCCACCCTGCGCGTGGGCGGCGATCCGCTCACCGCGTTTGAAAGCGTGGAGCACGCTGTACCGATGGGCAGTCTGACCGACGTTTTTAATTACGATGAGCTTGATGCGTTCATATCGAAAGCAGAGGCGGCGGTGGGGAAGGATGCGTATTTTTCCGCAGAGCCAAAGATAGACGGACTTTCCGTTGCGCTCACCTACGAAAAGGGCAGATTCGTGCGCGGCGCTACGCGCGGTAACGGAACAGTCGGTGAGGATGTTACGGAAAATCTGCGCACCGTCAGCGGTGTGCCGCTTATGCTTAACGAGCCTCTTGATATAACCGTGCGCGGTGAAGTGTATATGAGCCGTGCTTCGTTTGAGGGGCAGAACAGACGCCGTGCGGAAAAGGGCGAGGCGCTTATGGCAAATCCCCGAAATGCCGCTGCCGGCTCGCTGCGTCAGCTTGATTCCAAAGTGACTGCATCGCGCGGACTCGATATATTTGTCTTCAATCTTCAAGCAGGCTCGCTTTATGCGGACGGACGGACCTGCGACAGCCATACCGAGATACTTGACAGACTGGAAGAACTCGGATTTACCGTGCTCCGCCGCCGGGAACGAATAAAGGGCGCGGAAAACATCAGGCGATACGTTGAAGAACTCGGCGAGGCGCGCACAGAGCTTGAGTACGATACCGATGGTGCCGTAATAAAGCTTGACAGCCTTGAACTCAGACGCAAGATGGGAGAGGGAACGACCACCCCCAACTGGGCGGTAGCCTTCAAATATCCGCCCGAGGAAAAGGAGGCAAAGCTTATTGATATCGTTGTCCAGGTAGGAAGAACGGGCGTGCTTACCCCTAACGCGATCCTTGCTCCCGTACGCCTTGCCGGTACGACCGTCAGCCGAGCTACGCTCCACAATGCCGATTTTATTGCGGAAAGGGATATAAGAATAGGCGATACCGTCATCGTGCGCAAGGCGGGCGAGATAATTCCCGAGATAGTAAAAAGCCTCTCCGGAAAGAGAGAGGGCAACGAAATACCGTACGTTATGCCGGATGTGTGTCCCTCCTGCGGTGAGCCCACGGTAAGGGACGAGGAGGCGGCGGTAAGATGCAAGAATCCCGACTGCCCCGCGCAGAGAGCAAGGCAGATAGAGCATTTTGCAACCAAGGCGGCGATGGATATCGAGGGACTCGGTCCCCGCGTTGTTGAACTGCTCCTCAAAGAGGAGAGGATCCGCGATGCAGCAGATCTTTACGCGCTTAAAGCCGAAGACGTTTCAGACCTTCCCGGCTTCGGCAAAAAATCCGCGGAAAAGCTTATCGCGGCAATTGAAGCCTCCAAAGGCGCGGGTCTTGAAAGACTTCTCTATGCCCTCGGCATCCGACAGGTAGGCGAGGTAGCCGCCGCATCTATTGCCAAAAAGGCGGGTGGACTTTTCCGTATGTTTGAAATGACCCGCGGTGAGCTTTGCGAGATCGAGGATATAGGAGAGATAACAGCGGATAATATCGTTTCGTATTTTGCAACAGATCACGCCCGTGTGCGTGCTGAGCGCTTCCGCGATGCCGGACTTTTGCTTGAAGCAAAGCAAAAGCCCGTAGCAGATACACTTGCGGGCAAGATAATAGTTATAACGGGAACCCTTCCCACCATGAGCCGTGACGAGGCAAAAAAGCTTATCACGGCGCACGGCGGAAAGGCTTCCTCCTCTGTATCCAAAAAGACCGATTATCTTCTTTGCGGTGAGGATGCAGGTTCCAAGCTTGCAGATGCACAGCGCCTCGGAACAAAGATAATCACTGAGGATGAGCTTAAAGAAATGCTGGGTATTTAAAATCCGAAATAGTCGTTCATACCGTTGAAGATGCCGCGGGCAAACAGCTGCGGATTCTGTGACAAAATAACGGCATCGGATGGGTTGGAGATAAAACCGAGCTCAATTAAAATTGCAGGCATAGCCGTTTTTCTCAGCACGTAAAGTCCGGGGCGGAGCTTAACGCCTCTGTTTCTCAGTCCCGTTGCATCGGCAATACCGTCAAGTATGTCCTCCGCAAGCGGGTATGAGCGTCCCGCCGCGGAATAAACGAGCGCTTCGGTACCGTTTGCTTCGGCGTTTACGGAGGCGTTGCAGTGCAGACTGATAAAGTAATCGGCGGGCCACGCATTTGCCGCGTTTACACGCGCCGCAAGGCTTGTTTGAGTGCTTGTGCCGAGTTGAGTGTCGGCTGTAGGGCGCGATAGGCGCGCTTCGTAGTTTCCGCTTGAGTTAAGCAGCGCGGCTAGGCGTAGTCCTATCTCAAAAACTATGTCCTGTTCCCTGAGACCATTACCTTCTGCTCCGGCATTGGGATTTACGGGATTGTGCCCTTGGTCTATGTAGACCTTGATACTCATATCAAATACCGTTCCTTGTGTTTTTTATCAGTATATTCACAAGGACACGAAATGACAAATCGGAGAAAACCGTGGTAGAGATTCAAAAGATTTTAAGCCACACGCGCCGCGCGTGTGAGCATTATGACCTTATTGAAGACGGGGACGTTGTCGCTGTCGGAATATCGGGCGGCAAGGATTCGCTTGCCCTGCTACTTGCGCTTGACGAGATGCGCCGTTTTTACCCAAAAAAATATGAACTGATCGGTGTGACCGTCGATATAGGCGCACCGGGAATGGATTTTTCGGGTGTTGAGAAGCTTTGTGCAGAGCGCGGCATAAAATATTACATTGAAAAAACGCATATATTCGAAGTCGTTTTTGAAGTGCGCAAGGAAGCAAATCCATGCTCGCTTTGTTCTAAGATGCGCCGCGGTGTGCTCCACGAAGTTGCAAAAAAGTACGGAGCCAATAAGATCGCACTCGGTCATCACAACGATGATGTGGTGGAAACGTTTATGTTGAATCTCTTTTACGAGGGAAGAGTGGGATGTTTCCAACCGAAGACCTACCTTTCCCGCACGGATGTGACGGTCATCCGTCCGTTTGTCTACCTTGAGGAAAAAGAGATAAAAAGCTTTTGCCGCAAGGTGCCTCTTCCCGTTGTGGAAAGCACCTGCCCTGCGGATAAGGACAGCAAGCGCGCTGATATGAAGGAGCTTTTATATAAGCTCGACCGTGAAAACCGCGGACTCCGCACCCGCATTTTCGGAGCCATCTGCAGAGGCGAGATAGACGGTTTTATGGAAATTGCTAACGGAACAAGGAAAAAAGACTAAAAACGATGGGTAAAAAACTAAGTTTTTTACCCATCGTTTTTTGCGGTTATTTTGTTTTTGATCGGCGGATGATAAGAATAACGGCAATGACGGCGACAACTGATATACCGCATACGGCTGCAACGGTAACCGCACTGCCTTTTACTTGTTTGGGTTCCGGTTCACCCGGACCGACGGTTGTTTGATCGGTCGTTGCGGGCTCGGTGGGAGTGTGTGCATTTGTTTCGGTGATGTTGGTTGTTGGCTCTGTTTTGGGTGCTTCGGTCTTGGGTGCACTTGTTTGCGGTGCATCTGTGTTCGGTGCATCGGTGGAAGGTGCCTCTTCCGTATTCGGAGCGCTTGTTTCATCAATCTTGTAGGTGGGCGTAATTGTGTCAAATTCAAGAATAATAAGGGGGAAGAAAGTCGCCTCATCTGCTACCTTTTTGCTGTAATTGAGAAAATACCCGTTTGTTGCATCTGTAATGACAGATGTGCGCGTAGCGCGTGCAAAGGAATCGATCTCTCCCGATTCCCAGTTCAGTGTCAGTTTATCGATCGTACCGTTGTTCGTACCGCCGACAATGCTGTATACGTGGGCATCATCCTTTACGTTTATTTCAACGGTTGCATTTCCGCTGAACGTGGTGTTCACCGGTGCAAAATACAGCACTCCGACTTCTGCGGTTCCCTCAATGTTTATTACTGCTTTACCCGAATAAGCAGGCTCCTTGATCTGTCTGGAGTATGCGGCAATTACAATGTTGGATCCGCTTCGCACGGTGACGTTAACATTCTCATCGCCCGTAACCGGCGGCAAGCTTCCGCCTAAGGTAGTGACCTGATCCTTTTGGTATCCTCCGCAGATATCAAATCCCGTGGCAAACGCTGTACCGTCAAAAGCGGGGTTCATACTCTGTATCGTAACACCCGTGTCGATGACAAGCGGATTGTGCTGTGCAATGATATAAAAGTATTTTCCCTGAAGGAAAAAGTCAATATCACGGAAAGTAACCGCACCGGTGCATACAAAGCGTGTTTCGCCCGGCATATATACAGCACCGGTTTTATTGCGGTAGTCAACGCCGTCATATACTGATGTTACCGTTACGGAACCCGTGTACTTGTCCGTATGCACAAACGTAGTGCTCTGTGGAAATTCTCCGCACAAAACAATAGTGCAATCCTTGGAAAGGTCAAGTGCGTTAAAGGCATCCTCCAAGGTGCCGACGGCATCGTCCGCGGATGCGCCGCTGCCTTGCGCGCCGCCCTTTAAAAATACAACCGTTCCTCCTGCTGCCGATGCGGTGAAGACAGGGGCTGCAAGAACGATTATAAGCGTTGCAAGCAGTATGCAGATCTTTTTGATGTTCATATGTACCTCCTTACGGTCATTTTGCAATTATTAACCGTTCGTTTACTGTAACCGCCTCTGCACTCAGAATGTGCAATCGGGCGTTTCCGATATCGAGAATAACTTTGTTTTCCGTTTTGCCAAGCACTATGGGGATATATACGGTGTCGCACATTCCGTCTGTTATTTCCGTTGCGGTCTTATAAAAGGGAACAGCATTGAAGGATGTGCCGTTTACGGTTACGTCTGCCTTGAAAACCTGGTTTGAGGTGTTGGCAAATACGAGTTTAAGATACACCTGGCGGTCAGCGGTTCCGCTGATGTCAAAGGTGATCTTGTTGCCGTAGGCGCCCTTTGAATCGGGGCTTGAGCTTATGCTTGCGGTAATACCGTCAGCTGGATTCTCCTCTATACGCATAACGGTTATCTCGTCTATTATTGCATATCCGTATTTTTCCTGCTTTTCTATAACACAGCCAAGCCGCATAGTTTCGGCGGTTGCGGTAAACACAAACTCACGCTTTACAAACTCCGGCTGTGTGCGGACGGATGCGTATTGATAGACCTCCTCGCTTTCCTTTGCGGCAAACAGCCTTGCAGTTGCGTTAAGTGAAGCTATTACGTATGCGGTCATTTTGTACTTTGCACCCGGAACCAGCGATCTTACGGTGGTGTATATACCGTTGCTTGTTTCTGCACTGCCTGTGATCTTTACGGCGCTGTTTCCGAGATATGCATAGTCTGTGATCTCCGTTGCGGCAACGTCGCCCATAACTGTAAAAGCGGATAGAGTGCCGCTTTCAAAATCGGAATTTTCTATCTCTGCGTGGTCATATATGAGATAATCGGTCTTGGGAATGTAGTAGGTTCCGTCTTCCAGCTTACCGCCGTTTTCAAAAAGAACACTCTCGAAATTAGTTCGGAACATATCCATAATGTCCGAAAGCTTCATCCTCTCCGGCAGACCCGTGTGATGCATCCAGATGCCCTGCTCTTCAACTACGGGCAAATTGACTATTTCTCCGTTTCCGTCCTGCCATATCATATCGAGTCCTTCGGCGGGGATAACGTCCATACCTCCGATAATGCCGAGAATAGGAAGAAAGATCACACCGCGCGCATCGTAACCTGAAAGGGAAAAGACCCTTGCGGTTGCCTCGTAATCGCCGTTGCCGTAAAGCAGACCTAGGATGGAGAATGCCATGTTTACGTCGACCTGACCCTGCTGGTTGTTGGATCGGTCGGTGTGATAGTAAAAGCATCTGCGGAATACGTCTTTCTCCGCTTCCACAATGGCGCGGCGCCAATTCGACGGGTATTTTTCATAAAGCTCGAAGCAATGATCAACAACGTATTTTTGATAGGAGTTATCGGGAAACAGCATTGCCGCCTTGCGTATGAGGGTAGGAATATCGCTTTCGTAATATGCCATTGCATACATTGCGGCAATAAAGTCCACCCATAGCAGATTGTCCGAATCTCCCGTAACGGAGCCGAATATCTTAGATATCTCTATTGCCGTTTCGGGCATTCCTGCCGCTACAAGGCCTATCGTGTTATTGCATATCCACGGTTCCTCACACCAAGGATAACGGTTACCGTATTCTGAAGCGCCGAGGAAGGGCGCGATATATCGGTAGTTTTTTGCAAGTGCAAAGGCTCCTTGGCTGCGGTTTCCTCCGCCCATATCCCAAACGTCGTATTTTATCCATCCGTCGGTTATGGTCTTGGTGGTAATCGTGCCGAACTCACTGTACATGTCACGCAAAATATACAGGTTCAGCACCTCTATACCGAAGGTGTCGGCGATGTACAGATCGTACTTTTTTGTGCTTTCATTGTACAGCAGTTTGGCAACCTTCTGGTGATAGGGATTGTTAGGTGTGTCGCTGCCCTTGCACCACCCGAACCACGCATCCGGCAAAGCGACTCGGGGAGTGCCGTTTTTATTCCAAACAAATTTGTAATCAGTGGTGAATGAAATGAGCTTGGATAAAAAAGCGGCTGTGGTCTTATCCATATATTCATCGACTGTAATGGTCATATATTCCGTTTTAGGCTCGTCGGGTACATGGTCACCTGCAGTTGTTACGGCAGGATCGGTGAAGTTATTTGAAGTATCACCACACGATATCAAAGAGCCGCAGGAAAATATAGTTATAACAGCCAACAGAACAGCAACGGTTTTCTTCATATGTATCTCCTTCTTTGCCGAATTTCTGATTTGAGGGGAAACAATCTATTAATCATATTATCATTTGCCGTATCGGCAGACAATGGATTATTCGGTTTTTGGAGTGAATTTTTCGACAAATCTGGGGATGGATTCTAATGCCGTTCCGGTATATATTATAATTAAATAGGAAGTATATGGAAATACAAAGAAGAAAAAGCCGCTTCGTTTTGAAGTGGCTTTTTCGCCAGAATATATTATTATTCCTGCTCGTTTCTGTATTGGCTCGGGGTCTTGCCGGTCATATCGTAAAACACTCGGTGGAAATATGAACTTTCGCAAAAACCGAGACTAATTGCTATCTCCTTTACGGACATTTCTCCGGAATTGCGAAGAAGCTGCTTTGCCTTTGCAATCTTTGTGTACATCCGATACTCTACAGGTGACATTCCGGTATAATCACGGAAATGCTTGCGGAAAGAGGTAACGCTCATAAGGCACATACTTGCAAGCTCTGGAATCGAAACGTTTTCCGTTATATGCGTATCAAGGTACCGTACAGCAGGGAGTACATCTGCTTTTGGATTGCCGGCTTTTTCCGTTGCCGGAATTGTCGAAAGCTCCTCAAGTAAACTGTAAAAAATGCTAGACACACGTAGGTGCGGTGTCTTCAAATCGAAACAGGTCCGGATTATTTCTTTTAAGAGAGCTTCCGTTCGTGGAGAAATATTGTCGGAGATCGAAATTATCTTGTCCGCAAGCGCACGTTCTTTTCCGTTCAGCTCCCGCATATCAAAGTTTACGACTATATCCTGCGGACTTTTCCTTCCCCTGCGTTCTGTTTCGTAGACGAAAACGATCTCGTACTCACAGCGTTTGGGAATATATATCAGCTGTCCGTTATTAAAGCTTGACTTTTCTCCGTTTGCGTAGGTTATGTGTACGCTGTCGCATAAAATATACATAAAGCCGTGCTTTCTTCTTGGTGTGCCTATACAGCTCCATTTGCTGTTAGGCTCCCAGAATTGGTTGACTCCGTATATTCTACCGAACACTGTTGTGGAACGTATTGTATCAAAAACGGTTGTTTCCATAGGCTCATTCCTTGGAGGTGTTTCTTTTCGGCAGCTGAACGAGGATGACCGCAGCAAATACCAGAGCGCAGCCGAGGTATTCGATAAGCGTGTGGCTTTCTTTGAGAATGATAACGCCGAAGATAACGGCGAAAACAGATTCGGTCGACATAAGCACGGAGGCTACCGTGGGATTCGGGGAAAGCTTCTGACCCGCTATCTGCAGTGTATAGGCAACACCGCTTGACATAATGCCCGCATAGAGAAGCTCTACCCATCCGCCTGTAAGTGCCGCGGCATCGGGCAGGTTCTCGAATACGGCAAAAACGGGCAGGGAGATAAGGCCGCATACCGCAAACTGTATACAGGAGAGCGTAGGACTGTCAGTATTCACGGCGAATTTATCCACCGCGATTATATGGAAACTATAGCAGAGCGCACTGATGATCACAAGTACGTCACCGAAGGAAAAACCTGCGAAAAGTGAGGCAAACGAGAATTTTCCGTCGGGCATATCAGATTCCGCAACACTGAGCATTATAAGACCCAGCATAGCAAGTGCAACTGCGCATATAACGGAGGAACGGAGCTTTTTTCCGCCCAATGCCCGGATGATGGGTACCAAAACTATGTAAAGAGTGGTAAGAAAACCCGCGCGGCCTGCGCTGACAGTGGCAAGTCCCATCTGCTGTGTCGTACTTGCAAAAAACAGGATAGCTCCGCATATCGTACCGTAGAGAAGTTCATTTTTTGTGATGCGGAGCTTCGTTTTTGTTGCGGCAGAGCGGATAAGCAAAAAAACGAGCAGTGAAGCGGCGCCGATAAATGAGCGTATGCCGTTGAAGGTCACGGGACCCATAGTATCGAGGCCGGAGCGCTGGGCAACAAATGCACTTCCCCAGATGATTGCGGTAAGTAATAACAAAAAGTTTCCGAGTAAGTTTTTTTTCAGCATAATTAGCAACTCTTTTTTTCAAATATAATTGAAATATCTAACATAATGGTGTATAATACTCTGTTGTAGGTCAGATCTCGTATATGATAGCACAGCTTTTAAGCGTTTTCAAGCGTTTTTACGAAATGGAGGCTGAGGTATGTTCGAAAAGCTTGCCAAGCTGATAAAAAAAGAACCCAAGCCGGGTACACGAGCCTTTCGCGAGATGATGGCAAAAAAGTTGGACGGCAGACATATCCGTTACGTGACGGAGCGGGTCGATAACGTGGAAAACGTTATCGGGCGTGACGGTGCGCTTGCAATAAAGGGTGACGAGTTTATTTTGCACGTGCCGGGCAAAACTCTTCTCCGTACAAAAATTGCAGAGCTTGATGCGTGGGAGCTTCTTTCCAAGGAAGGCGTCGTACTTACAGGCCCCGACCTTGAAAGAGACGGAGAGGTGCATACCGTTACCGCATTTTACGTTTACTACAGATAAGGGTACAAAATGTTAAAAAAGATATTCGAGGCGCTTGGCGCCGATAAGGTCTTTCTGTCTGCAGTTATTTTGGCGGGCGGAAGCGGATCCCGCTTCGGCGGAGACAGACCTAAGCAGTTTACCGAAATAAAAGGCAAACCCGTGATACTGCACACACTTCTTGCCTTTGAAAGGTGCCCTGACGTAAATGAGATAGTTATCGTATGCCGTGCGGGCGAGGAGGAGCTTTACCGCGCGATATGCGAAAGAAACGGTGTTACCAAGTTTTCCGTTGCCGTAAGCGGAGGCGAAACGCGCCAGCAGTCTTCTGTGCGCGGTTTTGCAAAGATAAGCGAAAAGGCAAATTACGTCGCGTTCCACGACGGCGCAAGATGCCTTGTAAGACCCGAGACGGTGTCCGCTGTTCTGAAGGAAGCAAGATTTTCAAAAAGCTGTGCAATTGCCGCAAGTGCGGTCACGGATACTATAAAAGAAAAAAGCAGTCTTGACAGGGTTGTAAACACCCTTGACCGCTCAACGCTTGCCGCCGCGGCAACACCGCAGATCTTTTACGCTAACGTATACCGCGCCGCCGCATTTACAGCCGAGAAGGAAGGTTACATCGGAACGGACGATGCCTCTCTTGCCGAAAAATACGGCTTTGAGGTGCGCCTTGTAGACTGCGGCAGAGATAATATAAAGATCACCTATCCAGAGGATATAATATTTGCCGAGGCGATACTCGCAAGGCGGGAGGAGGAGCAAAATGATAACTGACTTCCGTATAGGGCAGGGGATGGACGTGCACCGTACCTCGTCCGAAAGAAAGCTGGTACTCGGCGGAGTGGAGATAGAGTCGGAATTCGGCTTGCTCGGGCACAGCGATGCGGACGTACTCTGCCATGCGATAACAGATGCACTCCTCGGCTCGCTTGCCCTCGGCGATATCGGCACTCATTTTCCGGATACCGATCCTGCGTACAAGGATGCGGACAGTACCATGCTTCTCACGGATGCTTATGAGCTTGTAAAGAAAAAAGGCTACGGCATAGTCAATCTCGACTGTACCGTAGTTACCGAACGCCCGAAGCTCAAGCCGCATATACCGCACATTCAGGCACGCATAGCGGAGCTTCTTGCGCTTGATGCCGACTGCGTGAGTATAAAGGCGAAGACTGCCGAAAAGCTCGGAGACGTAGGGGAAGGAAGAGCGATGGAGGCATATTGCACCGTGCTTGTTGCAAAAGAGACTGCTCTGCGGCGCTGATAACTGTTTACGTCTTTAATTTTAGATTTCTTATACGCCGCAGAGCTGCCTTGCTTTGTAACAGAATATGGCGCACTCGGCAAAAACGACAAATAAAAATCGGAGTAAATTTATGAACGGTAAGAGAAAAGGAACTATAATATCTCCATCATTACTTTCCGCTGATTTTTCATGCCTTGCAAAAGAATGCGAGGATATTGAGCGCGGCGGTGCGAAGTGGCTACACCTTGACGTAATGGACGGATCTTTTGTTCCCAATATATCCTTCGGTGCTCCCGTTATCGCTTGTTTGCGCGATAAAACCGATATGTTTTTTGACGTGCATCTGATGATAGACGAGCCTATAAGGTACGTAGACGATTTTGTAAAGGCGGGGGCGGAGCTTATAACCGTACATACCGAGGCTTGCTCCGATGTTTCCGCAACATTGAAGAAGATAAAGGACAGCGGAGTTAACGCAGGACTCACCGTAAAGCCGGCTACTTCCGTCAGTGAGATACTTCCGTATCTTTCCGAGCTTCATACGGTTATGATAATGACTGTAAATCCCGGCTTCTCGGGCCAGAAATTTATGCCCGAGATGCTTGATAAGATAAAGACCTTGGCAAGCGAAAGAGAGCGTCTCGGACTTGATTTTTATATTGAGGTAGACGGCGGTGTAGGCGAAGGCAACGCCGCTCTTCTGTGCTCTGCCGGTGTAGACGTGCTTGTTGCGGGCAGCGGTGTGTTCGGTAAAGAGGACAGAAAGACCGCTATAAGTGCCCTGATAGAAAAAGGAGACAGCTGTAATGGATAGATCTATTCCCGAATTGTTCGGATCGCTCGTTTTTAACGATAAGGTAATGCGCGAGCGCCTCTCCCCGGAGGTGTACGCGTCGCTCAAAAAGACTGTTGAGGACGGCTTGGAGCTTGAACCCGGAATTGCAAACGCTGTAGCGGCGGCAATGAAAAACTGGGCGATAGAAAAGGGTGCAACGCACTATACTCATTGGTTCCAGCCGATGACGGGCATTTCCGCCGAGAAGCACGACAGCTTCATAACCCCTCAAAAGGACGGCACGGTAATAATGGAGTTTTCCGGCAAAGAGCTTATAAAGGGCGAGCCGGATGCATCCTCCTTCCCCTCGGGTGGACTTCGTTCCACCTTTGAAGCGCGCGGATATACCGCGTGGGACCCTTCCTCCTATGCATTTATAAAGGACAGATCGCTCTGTATTCCCACCGTGTTCTGTTCTCACGGAGGAGAAGCGCTCGATAATAAGACTCCGCTTCTCAAATCCGTTGAGGCTGTAGGCAAGCAGGCACTGCGCGTTGTGCGTGCGTTCGGCAACACCGAGGCAAAGCGCGTTGTTCCGATGGTCGGTGCGGAGCAGGAGTATTTCCTTATCGACCGCGAGTGCTTTGAAAAGCGCAGAGACATAAAATATGCGGGCAGAGTTCTTTTCGGTGCAAGACCGCCTAAAGGACAGGAGATGGACGATCACTACTTCGGATCTATCAAGCCCCGTATTTCCAAATATATGCAGGATCTTGACGAGGAGCTCTGGCAGCTTGGCGTTTACTCCAAGACAAAGCATAACGAGGCAGCGCCCGCACAGCATGAGCTTGCCCCCGTGTTCTCCGACGTCAACACCGCAATGGATCACAACCAGCTCATTATGGAGGCAATGAAGCGCGTTGCGCGCCGCCACAATCTTGTATGCCTGCTTCACGAAAAACCCTTTAACGGCATAAACGGAAGCGGTAAGCACAATAACTGGTCGCTTTCTACCGATACGGGCGAAAATCTTTTAAACCCCGGAAAGAGTCCTGCCGAGAACGTGCAGTTCCTTCTTTTCTTCTCTGCGGTCATCCGCGCTGTAGACGAGTATCAGGATCTTTTGCGTGTTTCCGTTTCGACAGCAGGTAACGATCACCGTCTCGGCGGAGATGAGGCGCCGCCCGCTATTGTGTCTATGTTTATAGGCGACGAATTGACGGCAATACTTACTGCAATTGAAAACGGCGAGATATACACAAAGGCGGATGCCTCCTATCTTCCCATCGGTGTTCATTCGATGCCTAAGATCTCCAAGGACACTACTGACAGGAACCGCACCTCGCCCTTTGCATTTACCGGTAATAAGTTTGAATTCCGAATGCCGGGTTCGGCAATGTCGATCTCAAGTCCCAATACAACGCTGAATACCGCGGTTGCCGAAGTGCTTTCCGTGTTCGCGGACAGACTTGAGAAGGCTGATGACGTTAAGCGCGAGGCGCTTGAAATAATCAAGACGACAGTTAAAGAGCATAAGCGAATAATCTTTAACGGTGATAATTACACTGAGGAATGGCAAAATGAGGCTCGCGAACGCGGACTTGCAAATCTAAAAACTACTGTCGATGCACTTCCGTGCCTTGTAAGCGAGAAGAGCATACGCGTGTTCGGAAAGCACGGCGTATATTCCGAGATCGAGCTTCGCTCCCGATATGAGATACTGCTTGAGATCTACTGCAAAACACTCAATATAGAGGTGCAGACGATGACGGAGATGGCAAGCCGCGATCTTTACCCCGCAGTATGCAGGTACGCAGGAGATTTTGCTTTTGCGCTTAATTCGCGTACTGCCGCAGAGGGAAGAAAGCCGCAAAGTGCGCTCCGCGAGCTTGAAAAGCTCTCCGCGCTTGAAGAGAAGCTTTACGATAAGATGGAAAGGCTGAAGGAGCTTTCGCTTGAAGCCGCAAAGCTGAAGAAGGATATCTACCGCCTTGCTTGTTATTACTGCGACGTGGTGATACCCGCAATGAACGAGCTTCGCTCTGTTGCAGATGAGCTTGAAATGCACGTTCCTCAGGACGTATGGCCCTACCCGAGTATCGGAGATATGATTTTTAAGAAGGTGTAAAAATGGAAAACAAAAAGTTTTATATTACTACAGCAATTGCATACGCATCTCGCAAGCCCCATTTCGGCAATACCTATGAGGTAATTGCAACCGACGCTATCGCAAGATATAAGAGGGCAATGGGTTATGACGTTTTCTTCTGCACCGGTACCGATGAGCACGGTCAGAAGATAGAGAACCTTGCAAAGGAAGCGGGTATTACCCCCAAGCAGTACGTTGACGGTGTTGCTGGCGAGATAAAGCAGGTATGGGACGGTATGAACACCTCCTACGATTACTTCATCCGCACTACCGACGAAAGCCACGAAAAGGCGGTACAAAAGATATTTGCAAAGTTCTTCAGAAACGGCGATATATACAAGAGCAAGTACGAGGGCTGGTACTGCACTCCCTGCGAATCCTTCTTTACCGATACGCAGGCAGTTGACGGCAAGTGCCCCGATTGCGGTCGACCCGTACAGAAGGCAAGCGAGGAAGCATACTTCTTCAATATGAATAAGTATGCCGATAGGCTTATGGCTTATATTGAAGCGACCCCCGACTTTATAGCACCGGAGTCCAGAAAAAAGGAAATGGTGAATAACTTCCTCAAGGCAGGGCTGCAGGATCTCTGTCTTTCCCGTACCTCCTTCAAGTGGGGAGTTCCCGTTGATTTTGACGATAAGCATGTGGTATATGTTTGGTTCGATGCGCTTTGCAACTATATTACCGCACTCGGCTATGATCCCGATAAGAGCTATGAGGAGCAGAGCGAGCACTTCAAAAAGTACTGGCCCTGCGACGTGCACATCATCGGTAAGGATATACTCCGCTTCCATACTATCTATTGGCCTATCTTTCTTATGGCGCTCGATCTGCCTCTGCCTAAGCAGATATTCGGCCATCCGTGGTTCAACTTCGGCACCGATAAGATGTCCAAGTCCCGCGGCAACGTCATTTATGCCGACGAGCTTGCACAGCGCTTCGGTGTTGACGGCGTAAGACATTATGCACTTGCCGAGATGCCCTTTAATGCAGACGGAAGCATTACCTATGAGACGGTTATCAAGCGCTTTAATACCGACCTTGTCAACAACCTCGGTAACCTTGTAAAGCGCACTCTCGATATGCAGAAGAAGTATTTCGATAAGGAGATACAGGCACCGGTTTGCGCAGAGGCGCTTGATGCAGAACTGAAGGATGCATGTGTCAAGGCGTACGAAGGCGTTATCTCCAATATGGATACCTTCCATATCGCCGACGCCATTGACTGCATCTTTGAGATGTTTAACCGCGCAAACAAGTATATCGACGAGACTACCCCCTGGACCCTCGCAAAGGATGAGGCAAAGAAGGATCGTCTCGGCACCGTTCTTTACAATCTGCTTGAGGCTATCCGTTGGGGAGCCGTATTGCTTAACCCCTTCATTCCCGCAACATCCGAGGAGATACTCGCACAGCTTAACACCGGCAAGTGCGGCTTTGATACCATTGGTACCGCCGATAAGTTCTGCGGAATGGAGAGCGGGAAGTCTGTTTGCGACAGCAAGGTGCTGTTTGCGAGAATAGACGAAGCCAAGATGCTTGCCGAACTTCAGGCGGAGCTTGACGCTAAGCGTAAGGCGGCAGAGGCTGAGGCTGCTATGGAGCAGGCAAAGCTTGAAGCACCTGAAAAAATGCCCGAGATAAGCTTTGATACCTTTATGGCTGTTGAGATGCGCTGTGCAAAGATAATTGCATGCGAGAAAGTGGAAAAATCCAAGAAGCTGCTCAAGATTCAGGCAGATCTCGGTTATGAGCAACGCCAGGTCGTTTCCGGTATTGCTAAGTACTACACCCCCGAGCAGCTTATCGGCAAGAAGGTCGCAATGGTAACCAATCTTGCGCCCGCAAAGCTGTGCGGAATTGAAAGCAACGGTATGATACTTGCATCGGGCGAAGAGGACGTGCGCGTGCTCTTCCTCGACGATGCCGTAGAGCTTGGAGCAAGGATCAGATAATGTTTGACACTCACGCACATTACAATAACGACCGTTACGATGCGGAGTACGGGGGCGGAGTTTCCGCAATGCTCGACTACGTCTACGCAAACGGAGTTACTCATATAATAAACGTCGGCTGGGACATTGAAAGCAGTATTCTTGCCGCTAAGCAGGCGCAAAAATACCCCGGCAAAATGTACGCCGCCGCAGGTATGCACCCATCGGATGCGCAAAAGGTTTGGCGTTTTGATGCATCTCTCGCAGAGCTTGATGAACTGCTCTCCCACAGAAAAGAGCTTAATATCGCCGCTCTCGGGGAGATAGGCCTTGATTATCACTATGAGGATACCGACAGAATAAAGCAGCGCATTATGTTCCGTAAACAAATGGAGCTTGCAAGAAAGCACGGTGTTCCAGTGATAATCCACGATAGGGATGCACACTCGGACAGCCTTGATATGATACGAGAATTTTCGGACGTGACCTGCGTGCTTCACAGCTTCAGCGGAAGTGCGGAGATGGCAAGGGAAGCGGTAAAACTCGGATGTTACATATCCTTTTCCGGAACTGTCAGCTTCAAGAACGCGCCTAAGGTCAGAGCGGCGGCGGCAGTGGTACCTAAGGACAGAGTGCTTATCGAGACCGACTGCCCCTATCTTGCGCCCCATCCCCACAGAGGGGAAATGAATCATTCGGGACTTATGCGCTTTACCCTTGAGGCGCTTGCCGCCGCAAGAGGGGAAACGCCCGAGGAAACGGAAAAAATAACAACGGAAAACGCATTGCGTTTCTTTGGTATAGCAGAATAGCCGAGGGGACCTAAACCGATAGGTTTTTACGGGCAAAGATCCGCTCAGCCTTCGGCAAATACTCTTGTGATATGAGGAAATCAAAGAATGATGACTATCACTTATACGGTGGGAAGCGGACTATACGTTAATATGACGAACCGTTGCCCCAACAACTGCACCTTCTGTATCCGTAATAACGGAGACGGAGCTTACGGCAGTAACAGCCTTTGGCTTGAATATGAGCCTTCGGAGGACGAGGTCTTTGAGGCTATCGTTAAGGCGGATCCTGCCAAGTATTCCGAGCTTGTGTTCTGCGGATACGGTGAACCGACCGAGCGCCTTGACCTGCTCGTTTCCGTCAGCCGCCGCATAAAGGAAAAATACCCTGACGTAACCATCCGCGTTAACACAAACGGACTTTCCGACCTTATTGCCGGAAGAGATACCTCTGCTGATTTTGCGGGTGCCGTGGATATTATTTCTGTGAGTATGAATGCCGCATCTGCGGAAAAATATCACGAGGTATGTATCTCCAAGTTCGGACTTGATGCATATCCCGCAATGCTTGAATTTTGCAAAAACGTAAAGCACCACGTAAAAAAAGTAATGCTTTCCGTGGTCGAGGGAACTATCTCCGATGAGGAGATAGAGATATGCCGCAAAAATGCCGAGGCTGCAGGTGTTGAGCTGAGGGTACGCGAGTATATCGCCCCGTAACATTTGATGCAAATGCCCCGCTGTCATTCTGAGTAAGGCGAAGAATCTGCGGGGCATTTTTGACAGGAGTAAAAATGGATTTTTTTATCATATTTCTGGAAGGAATAATCTCCTTCATATCTCCGTGTATGCTTCCGATGCTTCCGATATATATATCGTATTTTGCGGGAGATGCGGATAAAAAGCAAAAGGTGCTCGTTCGATCGCTTGCTTTTGTGATCGGCTTTACTGTGGTGTTTGGCACACTCGGTCTGCTGGCGGGAGGCGCCGGCTCGCTTCTTTCCGAATACCGCGTGTATCTCAACGCGGTGTGCGGAATTATCGTAATTTTGTTCGGACTCGGATATCTTGACATAATTCATCTGAATTTCTTCAAGGGAATGAACAATGTAAAGCGTGTTACCTCTATTGCGGGGGCATTCGTTTTCGGAATGATATATTCCGTAAGCCTTACTCCGTGTGTCGGTGCTTTTCTCGGTTCTGCGCTATCGATGGCATCCGTAAGCGGAACAGCTATGAAAGGTCTTTTGCTTCTTATAACCTACTCGCTCGGACTCGGTGTGCCGTTCGTAATATCGGCTGTGCTAATAGAGCAGCTCGGCGGTGCGTTTAAGTTTATAAAGAGACACTATAAGGTAATAAACGCAGTTTGCGGTGCATTCCTTATCCTTGTGGGTGTGCTGATGGCATTCGGACTGCTTGATAAATTGCTTTCACTTTTTGCGTGAGGTAGATATGGAAAAGAAAAAGCTTGTGTTTCTTATAGCGCTTCTTGCGCTTATTATGATCGTTGCATATTTCGGATACCGTGAGCTTTCGGGTGACGGTCCCGACGTTGATGCGCCCGATACAAGTAATTCAAACGCTATTGCAGCACCCGATTTTGTCGTCTACGATATGCAGGGAAATGCGGTAAAGCTCTCGGATATGAGGGGCAGACCCGTCGTTGTCAATTTCTGGGCGACTTGGTGCAATCCGTGTTTGTCCGAACTTGGCCATTTCGAGGATATGTACAAAAAATACGGCGACAGCATCAATTTTATGATGGTGGATATGACAGACGGCAGCAGGGAAACGGCAGAAAAGGTCAAGTCGTTTATTGACGGAGAGGGTTACACCTTCCCCGTGTATCTTGATCTTAGGCAGTACGCCGCATATACCTATTCCGTTTCCTCCATTCCGATGACACTTTTCATTAACGAAAAAGGCGAGATAGTTTATAATTACGTCGGCGCGATGAACGCAAAAACTCTTGAGAATTTTATAACAGTTTTCTTCGGAAAATAATCAAACCGAAGTTGACTGGCAAAGCTTTTTGAGGTGGATCATGCTCGACGTATTGATTAAAAACGGTACGGTAATAGACGGAACCGGAATACCTGCTTGGTGTGGCAGTATCGGAATAAAAGAAGGAAAGATAGTTTTTGCCGATTCAAATGCGAAGGCAAAACGAGTGATAGATGCAGCGGGAAAATTTGTTACCCCGGGGTTTATTGATGCACACTCGCACGGCGACGGCGTTCTTGGTACGGAAAGCGGAAGACTTTTCAAAACTCCGCAAGGAGTAACAACGGAGATATGCGGCAACTGCGGCGGAACGCGCCTTGCCGTCTATAATAATGGGGATCCGACAGTTGAAAAGGCTGATTTCGGAACCTTTGAAAGAATGCTCGATTATGCGGATATGAAGAAAAAAACCGCAAATATACGCTTTTATATGGGGCACGGAACTCTTAGACGTGCGGTTATAGGAATAGAGGACAGAAAAGCCACGTCAGCAGAAATGGATAAAATGAAAGCTCTTCTTGAGGAGTATATGCAATGCGGCTGTGCAGGCGTAACCTCGGGACTTGGCTACGTTCCCGGTTGCTTTGCTGATACCGAAGAGCTTATAGAGCTTGCAAAGGTGTCGGCAAGGTACGGCGGCTTTTATGCTTCTCATATGCGGAATGAATCTTACGGGGTTGTCGATGCCGTTGAGGAAACGATAAGAATAGCCGAACGCTCCGGGGCAAGAACCTTTATATCGCATCACAAGGTGCTTGGCAGAAGCAATTGGGGTCTGCATCATAAAACGCTTGAACTCATAGAAAAGGCAAATGCACGCGGTGTTCCGGTGACGTGCGATCAATATCCGTATACGCGCAATATGACGGGAGCAAATACGGTCATTCCTCCCGCATATCTCAAGCTTGGCTCAAAGATTTTGGCTGAAAAGCTGAAGGATATAAGCTTCAGAAAAACTGTCAGAGATGAGGTTGAGAATACGTATTCACCGTTTGGCAGCTTCTATCTTGATGCGGGCGGATGGGACGGAATATTGATAACCTCCTCGCCAAAAGAACCTCTTGCGATAGGTAAGACCGTTACCGAATATGCCGAGATGTGCGGCAAAGAGCCGTGGGATGCTTATTTTGATCTGATGATTACAAACGGTATGTCTGGTATGGCGGTATTTGATACGATGCGAGAAGGGGATCTTTTCGATATTATTCGTTCGCCGTACTGTGTTGTCGGCTCCGATGGCTGTAATTCCTCGTGGCAGGGAATGGGGCACCCGCGCGGAAGCTCGGCATTTACTCACGCGATAACCTTCTACGTTAAGGAAAACAAGATACTGACACTTGAAGAAATGATAAGAAAAATGACAGGCTTTTCCGCCGATAGGCTTGCGCTTAAGGGCAAGGGCTACATAAAGGACGGTTATGACGCAGATATAGTGATCTTTGATTATGATAATTTGAAGGATACCGCTGATTACGTTCATCCGAACCGTTTAACGGAGGGAATTGAGCAGGTCATAGTAAACGGCACGGTAGTGTACGAGAATATGCAGCTTACGGGTGAATATTCGGGTAAGGTAATTCGCTACGGCGGTTGAGAGTTTTATGACAAGAAAAGTATTTTTTGAATATTTGCTGATACTTATCGGAAGCGCGATATATGCTCTTTCGACCGTCATTTTTATATTTCCGCACGCACTCCTACTTGGCGGAACGAGCGGAGTTTCCGTTATACTTAATTCCTTTATCAGCTTTTCCCCCGGCAAGATACTTGTTGCTATCAACCTTTTGCTCATTGTGCTCGCCTTCGTCTTTCTCGGGAAGAGTATGGCGATAAAAACACTTGTCGGCTCTGTTCTGACAACTGTGTTCGTCGGCATTTTTGAGGAGATCTTTGTGTTTGACGTGCCTTCGGTAGAAAGCCTGCTTCTTTCCTCTGTTATCGGCGCTTCGCTTATTGCTCTTGCAAGCGGAATAATGTTCTACGTAGATTCAAGCTCCGGCGGTACGGATATAATTGCTCTTATAATAAAAAAGTTTTCAAATCTGAAGATAGGCAAGGCGCTTCTTGTTACCGACGTTCTTATTGTAATCGTCGGCGGAGCGCTTTCGGGTATTACGTTGCTTGTTGCCTCGTTTGTCGGATTGCTGATCAAAACACTCGGCATAGATGCCATTATAGCTTTCATTAAAAAATCAATTAAATAAAAATACTGCGGCAGAACTTTCTGCCGCAGTATTTTTGTTCTTTATATTTCCTCTTTTTTCGGTTCGCCCGTGAGAATATGATGATCGGAGAATGTAATAACGCCCTTGCTTGCGTGGGGATACTGCTCCATTACGCGGACGGTGTTATGTTCCTTTAGGAGGCCGCCGGGGACGTAGAGCGTCTTCTGTGAGGTGTTCTGCATATATCTGCCGAGGAAGAATCCGTTTATAAACAGATATCCCTTGCACAGTCCCTCGGTGTTGAGGTAAGCGTCCACACCCGCTTTTGCTTCAAATTCCGCATCGTAGACAGCCGCGCCCTGCGTTTCGGTATCACCGTTGCCTACTGTAAGGATATCCTCCGCACAAACGGGAGTGCTCTCCCACTTGTAAAGCATCAGCGTGTCAAGCGTTACGTAATCAAAGCCCTTGGATTCAAGTATTCTCGGGCCAAAGCCGATTCTGCCGGAGTTTTCAACAATTATATCAAACCTTGCGCCCTCGGTGGGGATATGCACGGTAAGTGCGGTCTCGCCGCGCTCGCGCCTTACGTTTCCTGCAAATGCGCCGTTCACGTAAACGTCGGCACTGTCATTGAGACCGTAGAACTTCATCTTGCGGTCCATCTCGGTACCGATGCCCTCGACCGAGGTACGGTATATCATAAAGCCGTAGCCGCTGCCAATTTCTTCAAACGAAAGCGGTCTTTCGCGCTTCTCTCCGTTCGGGAATGCAGAAAGCAGGGAAGCGGTCTTAGTGAGTTTAATATCCGCGCAGACCTGATATTCCTTTCGCGGTATGTTGCGCTCGCGCTTTGGCTTTCCGAGGTATTCGTCAAGCACGTCGCGAAGCTCGTAGTATTTTTCCGTAACGTTGCCATCCTCACCTATCGGTGCGTCAACGTCATAGCTCTGCATCATTGGCAGGTAACGGATATGCGATTCCTCGCGCGGTTCAAAGCCTCTGCCGTAAGCAGCACCCGAAAAATCGCCGAAGTTAGTGCCGCCGCAGAACATATAGATATCTATTCCCGCGCCAAGCTCAAGTGCTTTTTTATATGAGTTGGTTACAGGCTCAAGCTCGCGTACGAAATACGGCTCCTCAATATTCATCGAGCGGCCGGTCCAAAGCTCGCCGACGTATGCGGGCTTATCGGGCTGTAGTGCCTTGAGCGCATTGATGGAGCGCTCGCTTTCGGTGCGGTAGTTTACTGCCTGCCACACTCCTTCAATGCTTCCGAAATGCTGATGTGTGGTCTTATACCAGTCTGTCGTGTAAAGCGGAACGTCAACGCCTCTTACTCGCATAATATCCGCGAGCTTTGCGAGATATTCGCGGTCCGTGCCGTATCCGCCGTATTCGTTTTCAAGACAGCAGAGCACGATGGGTCCGCCGTTTGTATCAAGATACGGGGTGAATATGGGGCAGAGCACGTCGTACCACCTTTCGACCTCGCTAAGGTACGCAGGGTCGGAGGAGCGGAGCACCATATTCTTATCCTTGAGAAGAAACGGAGGCAGACCACCCATATCGCACTCCGAGCATATGTACGGGGAAGGGCGGAGAAGTATCTTGATTCCAACATTTGCGGCACATTCAAGGAATGCGGCAAGGTCGAGATGTCCCTCAAAGTTAAATTCACCTCTGCGTCTTTCGTGCAGGTTCCACGGAACGTAAACAGATGCGGCATTAAGACCGAAATCAAGCATCAGTTTAAGTCTTCTCTCCCAATCCGTCGGGTGAATGCGGAAATAGTGTATAGCACCGGTTAACAGTCTGAACGGTTTGCCGTTAAGATACGTATCGTCTTTTCTTATTTCAAACATAATAACACCTCCGTTTGGGTACAATTTATCACAGCGCCTCCCGTTTTGCAAGGAAAATATGAAATTAAAAAACACCGTATCAACTTTTTTCCACATAATGTTAAACGGGTCTTGACAAAATTCGGCATCGGTGATATATTATTAACGAACTGAATATAAGTCAGAGGTGCGATGCGAAATGCAGAGCTGAGATGGCACAAGCCAAACTCTTATAACCTGATTCGGGTAATGCCGACGTAGGGAGATTTGCTGTTACGCGCGCCTTGGAATGTTTTTTCCTTGGTGCCGTTTTTGTTTTACAGCGCGCTGACTGTTCGGTATTTTAGTGCGCTGTAGCGCGGAAAGAGGTTCTTATGAACAAAAAATCAAAGATCAGAAATATGGCGGAAAGCTCCGTCATGATCGCTCTTGCCCTTGTGCTCGATATGGTAGTACTCTGGCAAGCTCCGCTCGGAGGCAAATGGACGCTTTGCGCCATGCTTCCCATTATGCTTATTTCCGTTAAAAACGGACTAAAGTGGGGTCTCGGAACCGCATTTGCCTATTCGGCAATTCAGCTGGGTATGAGCATCGCAAAGGTACTCAGTTGGGGTCTTACTCCCGCGGTACTTATCGGTTGTATCCTTTTTGATTATATACTTCCTTACACTGTGCTTGGATTTGCGGGAGCATTTTGCGCTCGCAAGCGTAAGGTAAGCTACGCGCTTGCAGGTATCGTATTTGCGATAGTGTTGCGCTTTGTAATGCATTTTATCAGCGGTACCGTGTTCTTCGGCGTGTGGGAGGACGGCGTGTGGGAGGTAATCTCCTACTCCGTACTTTATAACGGTCAGTACCTTGCTCCCGAGCTTGCGCTCACACTGGCAGTTTCCGCCGTTATGCTCAACGTCCCTGTGCTCCGTAAAATGATGAAGCTTGAGGCAAAATAAATATAATAATGAAAGGTTCGCGGGGGGTTTTCGCCGCGCCAAAACTTTTTCTTATTTTTTCTCGTTTTTTTTAAAAAACCTATTGACATTTGCAAAAAAATCAGTATAATAAAAATAGTAATGATTACTGATTTTGAGGTGAGCAATGAAAAACTACTCAAAGCAAAGGGAAGCGATCATTACAGTACTGCGAGATATGAAGACCCACCCAACCGCAAATGCAGTATACGAAAGAGTCAGGGAGATAATTCCCAACATAAGCCTCGGAACCGTATACAGAAATCTTGCGGCATTAAGGGAGAGCGGCGATATACTTGCTATCTCTATAGGTGACGGCTTCGATCATTTCGACGGCGATAAAAGACCTCACATTCATCTGCATTGCAGGGAATGCAAGGAGATAACAGACCTGTATATGACAGAGGACCCGGCAGGGAAGTTTGCAACAACTCAAGGCTTCGAACCCGATACATCGGTCTACATCGTCAGCGGTATTTGCAAAGATTGTATTTCCAAAAAACAAATTCAAAATTAAAAACATTTTACTTAATAAGGAGAAATTGAAAATGAAAAAGTTTGTATGTCCTGTTTGCGGTTACGTTCACGAGGGTGATTCTGCACCCGAGAAGTGCCCCGTATGCAAGGTTCCCGGCGAAAAGTTCAAGGTTATGGAAGCAGGTGCTAAGCTTGCGGCTGAGCACGAGTACGGTGTTTACGGCAAGACCGTAAAGAACAATCCCGATATCAGCGAGGAAGATAAGAAATTCATCTTCGAGCAGCTCATGGCTAACTTTAACGGCGAGTGCGCTGAGGTCGGTATGTACCTCTGCATGGCAAGGATCGCTCACCGCGAGGGTTATCCCGAGGTAGGTCTGTACTGGGAGAAGGCAGCATATGAGGAAGCAGAGCATGCAGCTAAGTTTGCAGAGCTTCTCGGCGAGGATCTCGAGCCCAATATGAAGGCTACTACCAAGGACAACCTCAAGTGGAGAGTTGACTGCGAGTACGGCGCTACTGCAGGCAAGTTCGACCTTGCCGCTTGTGCAAAGAAGAACGGTCTTGATGCTATCCACGACACCGTTCACGAGATGGCACGTGATGAAGCAAGACACGGCAGAGGCCTTGAGGGACTTCTTAACAGATACTTCAAGTAATCAGTGAAGATATATGAAAAGAGGCATTCCGAAAACGGAATGCCTCTTTTTGCGGTAGTGTAACAAAAATATCTATTCAGTTGAACAGAATATATCCGATACTGTAATGTTCCTTTACAGTGGCGACAACTCCTCCATCCGGCGCGACAAGCTCGAAGACCGTGTCGGCAATTTGCCTCAGAGTGACGGGAACAAAATCTCCGAGGTCATTATTCCAATAATAGAGATTTGTGTAGTTGGTAAGAAGCATAACATCCTTATTCCAATTAACGTGGTAGATGTGGTCGCTTTTTACCTCGACCGGCATTATTACGGGATTTTGCGCGCCTGGGTTGATGTAGTTTAAAAGTCCTAAAAATGCCCAATCACTTGAAATTACACCGGCACCGTGCTCGTGGAAACGGTAGTTCACGGTGCCTCTGTCACCCTCGTCGATGATGAACGCCGCTTTGCTTTCGATATCACCGCTGTTTATGATATCCTTTGTTTTTGCGGCGATCTTGTGGTCAAATTCGTATACCGCCTTGTAATCGTGCATCTCGGAAACTCCAGAGAAGAAGAAAACAACGGATATAGCGGCGGCAATAGCGCACATAAGAACTTTTTTGCGGCGGATAAGCGCGGCAAATATCATATCAAGTACAATTGCGATACCTACAAAAGAGGGAAGAATGTTGCGCAAGCAGATATAAGGGTTTGCAATTATCAGGAAAAGCGAGATAGGAAGGGCGGCAAGAATTACTGCGCAAATGATAGTGCGCCCCTTTTTATTATCGGCCTCGTCGTAGTCTTTGGTGTGTTTGCAAAGAAGAAACGTTGCAGTACCGATAAGTGCAGCTACAGGTATAAGCGCCCACAACCCATCCTTGACCGTTATAAGCAGACCGCGCCCAAAGCCGCGGAAGGTAATGGCGGCTGGGGCGTCGATGAATACGGTTTTAAGCTGAGTAAAAACATCAGTGATAAAATTAAAGTACCATTCGTTCCAAGCGGGAAGCTCAAGGGCAATGCGTTTGCCGATCGCGGTATCCGTGTTTGCAAATATGCTTGTGAAAATAAAGTATATTGCCGCGTTAGCGAAAAGCGGAATTGAGGTCAGCACGCTTTTTCTGCTTTTGCCGCAATTGAGCAAAACAATGATCAAATTAAGAACGGTTGAAAGAATGAATATCTGCTCGTAATAACAGAGCGAGATGAGTTGTACTATGCAAAATGCAGGAAATAATCCAAGCTTGTCCGTATCAAAATACTTCTGCAAAAGAAAAGCAGAGAGCGAAGTGAAAAATAGACCGACAACGATGCGTGTGGAGGCAGACATCCAATAAGCGCCCTCATAGAAGAATGGCATAAGCGAATAAAATAACGTGAACATTATGCCGGTCTTGAAATGACGGCGGAGGACCTTTAAAAACAGCACGGCAGAAACAGCATACATTACGGAAACGGCAAGGACCCCGATAAGCATACAGTTGAACATCTGTCCCCAGATGAACAGATCGGAAACACCGGCAAGCGGTCGTGAAGATAGAAATCCTTCTTGCATGATCAACCGCAAAAGCGATACGGAACGAGGAAAGGACCAGTACTGTATGTAATCGTCAAGCTGGTGGTAATACTTAAAACCGCATGATACGTACCGTGCCATAAGGGAAAAAAGTACGTATAATGCTGTCAGAGTATCAGCTCTGCCTTCTTTGAGTATATTAGCTAAGCGTTTCATAGGTATTCCCTCAATAAATCTGTTCTTTTGTTACTATATCATATACGGTGCAGAAAGTCAATTAACTAAATCTGTTGCCGTTATAAAACGATTAATTTTGCAAATGTGTTGTATTTATCGTAGATCCTTGCTACAATCATATCATAAGAGCAACGTGCAAAGAGGGTAAAATGAAAAAATATGTACAAGTTTTTTTAGCTGTGCTGTTAACTGCGGTATGCGGTTATGCATTCGTGTCTTGCACGGCTTCTGCGCCGGTTGTCACGGGTGATGCAAGCAGCGACGTGCCGGTGAATCCCGACACCGAAGGAGCAACTATGGATCATCCGGAAACTCAGATCGAGAAATTCTCTGCAGCGGTTGCATCATCCAAAAGAAATTGGTGGGGATGCGGAGTGCAATATCCGCGTTTGATCACACTCTCCGACGGCGCGCTTATTGCGACTTTTGAACAGCTCAATTCGGGTCTTGAAGCACAAAAACCCGGTTATCCGATCTACAGAAGCGATGACGGGGGAAAAACGTGGATGCTGATAACTGTTGTTAGAGAAACCGACCGCACTCTGCAAAGCGAGTGGAATCCCTTTCTTTTAGAGCTTTCGATGCCTCTCGGCGGTTATCGTGCGGGTACGGTATTGCTTGCAGGCTGTTCTATAGATGCCGCTCACAGCACTTCTTCCGCTATTCGTTTGTACGCAAGCGCTGACGTCGGCAAAAGCTTTGAAAAGCCGATAACCGTTGCATCGGCGGGCGGCCTTGATAACGGCGTATGGGAACCGTTTTTGATGCAGCTTGATGACGGGCGGCTCGTTTGCTTCTATTCCGATGATTCCGATGCCGTTTGTTCACAGAAGATAGTATACAGAATATCAGAGGACGGGGTAAAGTTCGGCGACCCCGTTGACGTTGTAGCATCTCCCGTTCACGGCGAGAGACCCGGAATGCCGGTTATAACGCGCCTTGGCGACGGTAGTTATTTTATGGTATACGAGGTAGCCGGCCACCGTTCTCTTTCCGGAAATCCGATAATGTACCGCGTATCGAAGGACGGACTTGATTGGGGATCTCCGGGATTTATCGGTAACGAACTTGTAAGTGCTGACGGAAAGGCACTCGGTTCCGCGCCATACTGCTCGTGGACACCGCTTGGCGGAGAGCAGGGAACTATCATTGTAAGCGGTACATTTATGCGGCTGGGAGAGAGCAAAACGGGTACGGATCTGTTTATCAGCCGTGATAACGGCGAGAGCTGGACAACGGTCGATCATCCCATTCCGTATGATGCTTCTGTAACGAACGTCGGTTACAGTAATTGCATTACGTTTTCGCCCGACGGACGGATAATGTACGCGATGAACAACCCCACTAAAGAAAGCAATGACGGACGATCTGAAATCGTATTTGCTGCAGCAGATGTTGAATTTGTTTTAGACTATGATCAGTAAGATGAAGTGAGTGGTAAGATGAGGAGAATTTTTGCTTTTATATTATGTTCTTTTGTTATGATTGGTCTGTTTTCCTGCGGAAAAACAGACCAGCAGGAATATTGCCGCATAAACGGAACGACTTTTGAATTTTTATCCGAAAAGGAAATGGAAAAGCTTCGCGAACCGCTGGAAAAGCTTATTCTTGAGGCTTTGTCGCTTGAGCCGGTTACGGATGATTTTTATGATTACGTAAAGCTTTTTCCCACAAACTCACAGACCGTGATCCCCGGAGTGCAATACGGGCTGCTTGATGTGAATTATGACGGAGTTCCGGAGCTTATTGTGGAGCCGTACGGTTATGGCGGTTCATCCGGGGCAGTTACGTATTGTGTTTTTGACATATACAGCGGTAAGAATATCGGTGAGATAAGCAGCGGTCAGGACGATTGGTGCGTGTACGTTTACGCAGGCACTGACACATCTGTCATTATCGGCGAATACATAACGCGCGGGGGCTGGACGGATCACAGCTACTGTTGCGTTATGATCGAATCGGATGGAGAAACAGGCGGATTCTCCAAGCGGTATCTGCTTGATTCGCACCATTCTTATATCGGCAGCGCGGCGGATACAGACGTAAACGAAAACTGGTCGTCCGTTTATTACGTGGATGGAGAAAAAACAGGACCGGAACTGTATTTGCACGTATCTCAATCACTGAAAAAGAGCTATTCAAGAATACCGGAAACTATGCTAACGTTTGTAAGAGACGAATACTTTTACGACCTTGACATATCAAAAACGGAACACGCAAGGTACATCGTTGATTCGCTGCTTTCGACCGGGCAGAAATTTATTGCATATTGATAGGCAAAAACATTAAAAGCAGATGGTTGCGGCCATCTGCTTTTAATATGTGGGCGGATATTTTGCGGATTTTTTATTCGAACTCTATCTCAAACATTCTCGATCCGTAGTAGCGTTGTTTGCCCAGGTTCGGATTGCCCGTTTCGGGCGCAAGCGAATACCACTGAGATACGATAAGGGGAACTATCTTGCCGTTTTCGCGGAACATCTTTTCGTGTGTGAAGCCGCCGTAGAGGCAGTTCTTGGTTATCTTGGAGGGGATGCCACGCATAAGTTCGGCGTGGTCCATCGGCAGAAATACCTCGGGCTCGGTATAAGGTCCGTATGGGGTGTCCGCGAGCGCGTAATTGATGCCCTCGCCGGGATAATAATAAGTAAGCATCCACTTGGAGAGATATTCGTTATAAGCAACAGACATATTACTTGTAGGGGCCGGGATTATCTCCGCCTTTTCAGGATTTGCGATTATTGCGTCAAGTCCCTCGCGATACGGCATCCATACAGCCTTGCCGTCTTTAAATTCAGTAAGGTATTCGTAAGCGGAGAACATTTCAAAACTTTCCTTTTTAACCCTGCCGACTTTGATGCCGTGTATTCTTCCACCGTAGCGTCCGAATACATAAATATATCCGTCCTTGCCGTCACAGCCGTACATCTGACCAAAGCCGGGCGCGATATGAGCCTTGACGTCAAAATCAACTCCCGATGGCTGCATATCCATGTTTTCTGTTGCAAGTTTGCCCGCAACTTCAAGTCTGAACTCATCCTCGGTAGGCTCCACCCAGGTAAGGTCATATACCTTTTCAAATGTCTTTCCGCCGTCCGTGGATTTTAGCGTGCCGTTGAAGTTGAGATACCACAGTCCCGATGCATAGGGACCCCAATGGTTTATCGACTCATAAAAAACGTACAGCGCACCGTCTATCTCAATACCTCCTTGGCTTATTTTTGTTCTTTCGACCTTATCGGCATTGGGGGAGTAGTGCGCGCGAACAAGCTCGCGAGCCGCGCCGTTTCCGTCATCAAGAAATCCGTGCCAGTTGATGCCCTTGGTAAAATCAAGATCGTCGGTATATCCGGCAACCGTGCCTCTCCAGTTGGCTTTTTGGGTCTTGTCTACCTCTGCGCGCCCGAAGGTATCGCCGAAAAGAAAAAACATACGATCAAGCGCGGGGCTGTACACGGGAACACCGAGGTCAGTTCCGTACACATCCCATTTTCCTGTTTCTTTTTCTCCCGTTATGTTGGAGATAAACCGCACTTCCTTAATTTTTTTCATTGTAAGTTCTCCTTTTTCCGTGAAAGTTCAATATCAAAAATAAGAGAATTGTACATATCCCACCTGGAACATATCATCATCATATGTTTTCCGCCTTCTTTTACGTAGCGCGGGCATATTCTGGGTTCATATATTGAACCGTAACGCGCCTGAGACGCAACGAGCACCGCATCGCTCCACTCACCGTCAAGAGTTTTTGCAACGCGCATAACTATGGATCCGCGGTTTATTTTACCCGCCTTTGGTGTGCAGTACATCATTACCCATTCTCCAAGGTATTCGTTATATATAACCCCTACGCCGCCGACCATTGGCTCTACCGCGCAGAAATCGCACATCATTGCAGCTCTTCCTTTTTTGAATATTCCTTTTCCGCCTTCGTCTCTGCCGACAAGGTATTCGTAAGCGGCGAAGTTTTCTATCTCGTTTTTGTGTACGCGCATCAGCTTGCATCCGCCGCGTCTGCCTCCGGGTACTGCGAAAACGTAGACTAAGTCGCCGTCAAGCACCGGATGAAGCTGTGCATAATTGCTTTCCTCGGGCCATCTCAGGTCATCCGGTATTTCCCAGCTTCTGCCAAGATCTGTCGATTTTGCCAGTCCTCCGTAATTGCATTTCCATGCACCTGGTTTTTCCGGATCTGTCCAACTGCAAACGGACATAAAACCAAAATAAACGTTTCCGTTTACGTAAACGGCACCCGTGGGTATTTTTGACATTTCCGCGTCTTTTTTGTGATGCGAGAGCAGAAATTCTCCGCCGTTACCGGCATATTCGCCGGAATCTACGGAATAAAAGCCGTCAAGGTGTATTCCGTCCGTGTAATCGAAATCGGATGAATGCGCAAGCATATTAGCCCGCCAGGGAAGTCCGGCACCGTCCTCGCGCTTTGTGTCGCCGAAAGCGAACATAACGAAATCCCTGCAATCTACCATATATCCGCCGCCGACGGAAGCAACACCGTAATTTGTTTGAGTCCTGTTTGGTGAATACTCGCCGCTCAGCATCTCAACGAATTTTACAGACTCAATACTTTTTAGATTGTATTTGCTCTCTTCGTCCTGCAGTACACGCCATTCGGGAAACAGGTCGGAACCGTCCATTGCGCGCAGACTGCGGAGGTTTTTTAATCTTGCAGTGCCTTGCTCACCGAGCGTTGCTTCCATTTCAGCGGTAAACGGCTCACGTGTCGGAGGCGTTTTTGGGTATGGAGGCAAGGTGTATGTAATTCTGTTATCCCGAACCGTGGGCAAGCTTAATACACCGAGTTCTTTGCAGGTACCCGAAACGCTTATAACATCAAACGATCTTTCGCATATCGAAACGGTAAGATAGGCGCCGCCTGCAGTACAGCTTTTTGAATCATCATCGGCATAAACAATTATCTCGGGAGGAATGAATTCGCCTCCGTTGATTTGAAGCGTAATGCTTCCGTTTATATGCCTTTCAAAGTTATCGGGGTTTTCTCCCCCTTCGCAGATGATTCGGACCGCTTCTTCAAAACGACCGCCGTTTATCTCCATAAACATACTGCCGTCAACGCTGTTCATCCCCGTTACTGCAGAGTAGCCGTCGCCAAAAAACTCACCGCCGTTTACGGATATAGAGTAGTTCACGTCTTTTATTACAGTGCCGAAAACCGAGCGGAGCGGTGTTCCGGGGTAAGCGCCTATTGCAGATCTTCTGTTTCCTCCGCGAATAAAGCGCCATTTGCCTGAACTTATCTTTGCCGCTGCATCGCATTTGCAGGATTCCCAAAGTGTGTCTCTGTATGATGCAGACTGAGCATCACAGCCGCAGTATATGCCGATGTGTTTTTTTGCATCTTTTCCAAGCTCGCAGAGGATCCCCTCGCCTAAAGTTACGTTATTATAACGGAAAAACAGGAACAGATCATCCGTTTCCGCAATGATCTTCACATTTTCGAATGTATAATCGCCATAAAAGGTGAGGCTCGCCTCAAGCATAAGCGCTGCGCCTCGTTCGCGGTAATCAATACCGTTATATACGGACGTAACTGTGATATGTGCGTAGTTGGAGGGGAAGGTATAATTGTATTCAAATATAAGCGGGCCGCACACAACTATGGTTCCGCCATGGTATTTAGTCATACCGAGCGCTTCAGCAAGCGGTGCGGCGTTCTCAGGGCAGGTGCCGTCCATGTTGCCCGCGCCGTGTTGCGTTACAAAAACCGTCTTGTTCATCCCTTCCTCGCTTTCCGGCAAAACTTATTTTTTGCTTAACGTCATTTCGAGTATAAAAGTATTGTAGCAGGGTTCCCAAGTGGACATGATAAGCGCTACCTTTTTGCCGCTGTTCTGCATAAGTGCTTGGCAGGTAAAACCGCCGTAAAGTCCCGCGCCGATGGAGGGGAAGGTGATCTCCGCAGAGCAAGCGTAGGGGCCTGCGGGAGTTTTTGATGTGTAAAGGTACAGCGTACTGTCCTTTTTAAAAGTTATCATCCATTCGCCGAGGTATTCGTTGTAAACGATCGTGTTTTCCGATACTCTTGCATTGATAAGAGCGAATTCGTTGCGGATACCTTCCTCGCCTTTTGTCCATATCGGTTCACCTTCTGCGGTATATCCGGTCAGATATTCGTAGGCGGAAAGGTCTTCGAGCTTGTCCTTATCAACACGCATCATTCGGGCAAAGCCTAAACGTCCGCCCGTGATCCCGGTTATATAGACCTTGCCGTCCTCTGCGCAGAGCACGGGGGAGTTCTGGCAGTACTTAGAGTCGCCGGGCCACTGTACTCCGTTTACGATAGACCATGTCTTTCCGTCATCGGTGCTTTTAGCAAGACCGCCGTAGTTGCAGTCCCAGCCTGCATCGGAATCCCAGTTGTTTACGGACATAAAGTAGAAATACAGCGTTCCGTTGAGGGATATTGCGCCCGTTGGGATCTTTGAGTATTCCGTATACGGCTTTTTCAGACCTGTTATAAGCTCGCTTGCAAATCCGTCTGCGGAAGTGGAGTACATACCGTCAAAGATTATTCCGTCGGAATAATCAAGGTCTGTGGTATATGCCGCGGTGTTCGTTCTCCATCCGCCTTTCATCTCTCCGCCGGAGAAGGTATCGCCGAAGAAGAACCAAAGCTTGCCGTTGTGAAAAACGGGAAAACCGAGATCGGTGCCGCAGATATTGTAACGGGAGCGTGTAAGGTTAAGGGAGCATTCACCTGTAAGCATGGCGACGGCGTGAACGTTTGTAACGGCACTGAGAGAAGAGTTTTTGTTTGAGGTATTACGGGTACTGAGATTTATGGATTTGACCTTTTTTACGACCTCAAGTCCCTGCTCTTCATAGTCATTAAACATGAATTTGTACAATTTTTTCACTGATCTGTCAACAAGAAGCGTGCTACCGTCAGCTTCCAGACATTCGGCAATGAAGTATTCAACTGCATACTGAACTTGAAAATCACTGCCGCCGAGCAGATATATTGCTGTCTTTCCGTCGTTTTCCTCAACAAAAACCGAAAAGCTTCCTTTGCTTATATTGGTATCATCGGCAGTTTTTCTGTTAGTGTCGCCGATGATTATTTCAATGTCGGCACGTTCTTTGGCATCGTCGTCAAGAAATGCATCAAGCCTGCAACCCGTTACTTCTTTTATGTAATTTCTAAGGGAGGAGACGGCATTTGCAACAGTTTTCGATGCTGTAGCTGAGCGGATCAGTACCGTATCCGACTCGCCTTCCGTAACGATTCGGATCTTGCCGTCATCGGTTTTTGAGTTATCGTTTGTGTCCGTAGCCAGTGCAGATGTATCCGCAGACGGCTTAGTGGTGTCGTGGACAGTTCCCTCACCGCAGGAGCAGAAAAATACAAGCGGAAACAGTGCAACAGCCGACAAAACGGCTCTGATTAAGCTTTTTTTCATTTACGCCTCCATTTATGACAAAAAATGATCGCTACTTTAAGTCCATTATATGAATAAAGCCTCTCAAAGTAAATAGCAGATTTTGAGAAAAAAACAGTCGGAACCGCAACAATAGTTAAATTATCATATTTTGGCATATCTTGCTGTAAATGGAGATTATGTATTGCAATGCCGTAACAAATGTGGTATTTTTAATATAGAAACAGTGTAAAAAGCGCGCGTCAATTCTTGTCATCAGCTTTTCAATAATTGTCATATGTGCGCGTCGTTCTTGCATCCCTGCTATTTGGGTGATATACTCTAATCGTTAAAATATGTTCTATTTGTGGAGGTAACTATGGGTGTAGTGTACGGATTCGGCTCTGCTGCCGTGGATTTCCGTATAAGGACTGCTGATTACGGCGATCTTTATAAGGACAAGCTTCTTGCTCAGACTTGGGCGGAGATGGGCGGAGGTGCCGTTGCAAACTTTCTTTCTCAGGTTTCCCGTCTCGGTGTTAAGACCGCTTTTCTCGGTAAGCTCGGTAACGACGTTATCGGTAAAAGAATAATCGAGCTTCTTAAAAAAGAAAACGTAGATTGCTCCAATATCATTGTTTCCGATGATTACTGTTCTCCATTCAACGTTGCCGTTTACTCCGGCCTCGAAATGCGTAGAAGAGGCGGATTTCTTATCCCTAACAGCCTTGCTAAACTTACTGAGGAGGATATTGAGAAACTTGTTGCTCCCATAACCGCCGATGATTTTGTTATGATAGAGATCGGCGAGATCCCGCCCGCTCAGGTAATTGCGTTTGCAAACGCCGTTCACGCAAAGGGCGCAACGCTTTGTATCGACGTAGACCTTGACCCCGTGCGTCAGTGCGGATTTACTCCCGAGGAGTTTGACGGGGTGTGCAAGCTTTGCGACGTGCTTATTCCCAACGTAGTTTCTATGGCTACTATATATTCCGATATGACAGCGGCATCCCTTGCCGAGAAGATGTACGGTATATACGGCAAGCCTTGTATCGTTTCCGCCGGTAAGGAAGGCGCTTATTACTGCGAGGATTCGGAAGGCGCGAAGAACGTTCCGATATACGATGCGGTAGTTGTTGATACCGTTGGTGCCGGCGATGCATTCCACGGCGGAGTCGTTTACGGTCTTGTGACCGGTATGAGCATAGCAGATGCCGTTTGGTGCGGTTCAATATGCGGAGGTATCAACTGCTCCACCTTTGGTGCGCGCGACGGAATGGCAAACGGTGAGACCGTAAGAAAAATTTTGGAGGCGTAAAAATGTCTAAATACAGCGAACTTTTCGATATAACTCCCGAGGCACTAAAAAAGGACGCAGTGCTTCGTTTTCCCGGAGCTTGCTCAGAGAATAACGGTATAGTTATTTCCTGCGGCTGTGCGATGAAGGCCGGAGACTATGCAAAGAAGCTTGGAGCTACTAAGGTTGCCATCATTGCCGATAAAATAATCATTCAGCTCGGCATGCTTGCTCCTATTACCGATTCTCTTGACAAAGAGGGAATAGCGCATTGCTATTTCTGCGATATTGCACCCGAGCCGCATACCGACGATCTGCTTGCCGCCGAGAAGGCTGCAAGAGACTTTGGTGCCGATGCGGTTATCGGTGTTGGCGGCGGAAGCTCGCTTGATACCGCTAAGGTTACTGCTTGCGCGCTTTCCACTGGCGATAACGCAGTTGATATCATCACCAACAAGGTGCTCACCAAGCGTACCGTTCCGCTTATCCTTCTTCCCACCACCTCGGGTACGGGAAGCGAGGTAAGCCCCTATGCCGTAGCAAGCCATAACGGCAAAAAGGTGTTCATAAGCTCCCCCGAGGCGATTCCGGATCTCGCGCTTGTTGACCCCATCATGACCGCAACAATGCCCGCAAAGGTAACTGCGTTCACAGGTCTTGATGCGCTTACCCATGCTGTTGAGGGCGTTTGCGGATGCACCAACCCCTTCACTAAGGCCCTTGCCGTTCAGGCTGTTGAGATAGTATTCGAGGCGCTTCCCCTTGCAGTTAAGGACGGAAACGATATGGAAGCAAGAACCAAGATGGCATACGCTTCCGTGCTCGGTATGATGGCATACACTCAGGGCGGCGGACTTTATGCGCACAGCGCTTCCTACATACTTACACTTGCAAAGAACGCCCCCCACGGTCTCGGCTGCGGACTTACCCTTCCTTACACTCTCGCTTACAATATGAACGAGATAAAGGATCTGCTTGAAGCGTTTATTCCCGCTATTAAGCGCAGCGGTATTGCCGATCCCAAGACCGCAAAAGAAGTTCCCGATGCATTCCTCGCTCTTGTAAAGACAGTGGGCGCACCCGCAACGATCGCGGAGCTTGGTTATACCGAGGAGGATATCCCCGCATTTGCACATTCGCTTTTTGCTGATTACTACCGTGCAAAAAATCCCAGAACAGCTGATGAATCAAGCCTTGCCGAGCTTGTAAAAATGATGTACAACGGCAAGATAGAATATTAAATACTTTTAGGAGGAAAACAAAATGGAAATTTACGGCGCAGGATCTCTTGAGGACGTAAGAATTTGTACCGAGCTTGGCGTAACCGGTATACTCACGAACCCCCAGGGCTTTGAGCAGTACTATCAGGGCAAGATGACCCTTTCCGAGATCACGGATGCACTTCTTGCAGCAAGTGACGACGGAAGAAACATCCCCGTATACATTCAGGTACACGGAAGAGATGCAGAGGAGATCGCATACAGAGTAGAGGAGCTCCATGAGAAGAGTGACAGAGTACGCGGAAAGATCATTGCAGACGAAAAGGGCTTCAGAGCAATAAAGAAGCTTCGCGAAAAGGACATTCTCTGCGTAGCGACCTGCCTTTTCTCCGTATCTCAGGCAGCGGTAGCAGCAATGGTAGGCGCACAGGCTATCTGCCCCTTCGTAACCCGTGCAACTGCAATGGGCATGGATATGTACAAGATCATCCGTGCGATCAAGGATTGCTATGCGGAGACTCCCGATGCACCCCGCATCCTTGCAGCGAGCCTCAAGAGCACTTATGATGTAAATGAGGCTTATATGGCAGGTACCGATGCGGTAGCACTTCGTTATCCTCTTCTCAAGGAGATGATGAGCCACGTGCTTACCACTAAGGCAGAGGCGCTCTTCTCCCAGAACTGGGCAAACGTAAAGGGCGAGGACGTAAGCTACATGAAGGAGAGAATCAAGCTCTCCGGTCTCGCTGAGTAATTACATAACCTGTACAAAAAACGGCTGTTCAACGAGAACAGCCGTTTTTTTGGACATTTATATCTTAATAAAGCGAGGACACCTGAGTGGGTGTCCTCGCTTTTTGAATTATTCAATGATGTCTATTACGGGATTTCCGCGTCTTTCGAGCTTAACGTTGAATACCATAGAGTTATAAATTGCCCAGTTAGACGTAATAAGCATCATTTCGCCTGTTTCGGCATTTTGATATTTAGCGCAGATACGAGGCTCGTAAACGGTACCGAATCCTGCAGATTGAGAGATCACAAGCACCGGCTCGGACCATTTTCCGTCAAGAGAATTTGCAACTCGCATATAAATACCTGCGAGCCTATGATCGCCAGTGTTGCTGGAAGCATAAAGCATTACCCATTCGCCCAGGTATTCGTTATACATAATTGCAAGTCCTCCGGCACCTGCAGTAACGTCGCCTGCGGGAGTGTCGATAATCGGCTTGCTGTTGGCAAGACCCTCATCGCCCTTTTCGAAAATTGCTTTGCCTCTGTTGTCATAACCAACAAAGTATTCGTATGCCGCATAGTTTTCTACCTCAGCAGCAGAAACGCGCATAAGCTTTACTTCTCCCTTACGTCCGGGAGGAACTGCAAAGAAGTATACCCATTCGCCGTTCATTATGGGATAAAGCTGGATGAAATCGCTGTTCTCGGACCAGCAAAGATCTGAGGGAGTTTCCCAGGTCCTGCCCATATCGCGGGAAATTGCAAGACCGCCGTAGTTGCACTTCCATATACCGAGGTCATCCTCTGCATCCTTTTCCGCTACAGCATTGCTTGTAGTCCATCTGCGAACGGACATATAGGAGAAATAAAGAGTGTCGCCGATCATAATTCCGCCGGTGGGGATCTTTGACATTTCAACGCCGTCCTTGTGAGCGGATTTCAAGAACTCGGTTGCAAATCCGTCATATACACCCTGGTCGGAAAGATAGAAGCCGTCAAGTATTATTCCATCGGTGTAATCGGTGTCGTCGGTAAAGCCAAGAACGTTGGCACGCCAAGGTCCGCCGTAATTCGGATCATTGGTTTTTCCCGCACCCTCTCCCTCGGTATCGCCGAAGGCTACGAGTACGAAATCGCCGCAATCGATCATATAACCGCCGCCGGAAGAACCTATATTATAGTTGGTGAAAGTCTTGTTGATGGAATACTCACCCGATAGCATTGTGATGAAATCGACTGAGGCAACCTTTGTAAGGTTATAGTTTTCATCGTTAAGCTTCATCATATCGAGTCTTTCGTCGTAAGTGAAGTCCAGGTTTTCGTTTGTGTAATATTTCTTAACGGTGTTGTAGCGTGTGGTTGACAATTCGGAAGGGGGCAGGTCGGCTTCAAGTTCCGCAAGCTCGGCATCGCTCGCTTCGGAAAGGTCGAAAAGTCCTACCTCGATTTCATTGTCATAACTCGGAGGAGCATCGTATTCGGTTTTAGCATAATCAAGCGAAGGCTCCGCGGTGGCTTGAGCTGCAGTGGAAATACTGAGCTTTGTTGCGGTGATGCCCGATGCACAGTACACCTCGGAATTGGAGGTTCCGCAGCCGGTCACGGTGAGATAAGTGCTGCTGAAGGTGCCGCCGAGAATGTTTATGGAGATCTTTGCATTGCTTCCCACGTTCGGAACATAATTTGTAGTGTCAGCGGTGGGAACGGCGGTAATCTTTTTGGTGCTGAACGTTCCCCCTTTAATATTGAGAATGACGTTTCCGTTGATAACGGGATGGTAATTCGTCATCATATCATCATACTTCATAAGGTACTGAGCTGCCAAAATGGGGTGGCTGCTTGAGAAGGTTGCGTTTATGACGTTTACGCAAACGGTTCCGTCGACATTATTCTGTCCTGATGCGGCAAAATAATATCTATCTGTGGAATTGAAGGCGGGAGCCTTTGTTGAGGTTCCGATATCAATAACGAGCGTTGCATCGGCGTTTACGGTGCCGAATACGGAACGCCAGTTTTGGGTGACATTACCGCCGGTGAAGCTGTTCCAAGTTCCGTCCAGTATTTCGATCTTAGCATCCTCGCGGCAGCTGACCTTTTCGCTTGTGTTGAATGCGGAATGACCTGCGTGGTAACCCGAAACGAGGTCTATGTATTTAGTTGCTCCGGTGCCCTTTGTGCAAGTAAGTCCGGTGCCGAGTGTAATATTGTTATACTGCATGCAGATCTTGAGATCTGTTTCGTTGATAAGCTCGGTATTCTTTATCGTATAATCGCCGTAGAATGCAGTTTCGCTTGTCAGAGTTATAGAAGCGCCGTAGTCTTTTCTGTAATTTACACTGTTATAGTAAGAAGTGATTATTATCTTGCTCTTATTGGCGGGGAAGAAGTATACGAAGTCTGCGCTCGTTGCGCCGGTATCGTTTCTTTCATCGTCGATGGTTCTTGCAGGGTCAAGCCTTATCGCATCGGTGACTACTATAACAACGGTATTGGCAACAATGTTTTTGGTCATGCCGAGTGCTTTTTCAAACGTTACGGTAGACGAATCGGAGGAGCCGTCGCCGTTTTCGTGTCCGCTTTGTGAAACGTATACGACCGTTCTTGCGGTTGCCTCTGGGATGGGATCCACTTCAAATCTTTCCACGCGATAATTCAACGCCGTGTCAAGTATTTCCCGCGCGAGCATTTGGTCGTGCGGGTTTGCATCGGGATCGTTTATTATTAGGTTGCATACTTCATTGAGGGTGAAAGATATCTTTTCGCCCAAGTAAGTATATCCCGTATTCTCGTCGATCGCATAAGCATATGCGGTTATGGGGGTATTTATATGTCGATTGTTGCTTTCAACATCATATACGAGCATGCCTCTGTAAGAGGCCGTGCTCTCGCCGTTTGCGTAGTTGTATTCGCGTTTTCCTCCGTCACCCTTTGTGTATGCGCGTGCCGCAGTAAGGTCTGTGGCGTTCAGATTATCAAACGGGGAATCATCCGAGATCTTAAAAACAACTCCGAATTCAGAAACAGGGGTATCGTCAACAAAGGAAACGTCTATCTCTTCGTTGAGACCGACTGCAGGGCCGTTTTCGTGATTCTTCACGGAAAAGCCTATATGCCTGAAGCTTGCGCTGTTATCAACGGTCACGTGCTCGGCAACAGCAACGTTGTCATCAAACTTGATATGCGTATCTTTCTTGGCGATATGGAGATTTATAAAAGTGTTGGTGTTTTCGCCGGTACCGTCTGCAAAAATACCGTAGTCGACAGATGCGTTCGCACCTATTCTTATAAATACGTTTCCTATATCCTGGCGGCTCTGGATTTCAGTTCCCGGGGTCGACGAGGAATAAGTATATTTCTTATTACCTACGTAAACGGAGCCGAACGCACCACCCTGAAGGTCTATTGTCTGCGAAGTGAAATCTTCACTTGTGCCGGTCGCCGTTTTGTATCCGGAAACTATCATTAGCTTGCCGCCGCTTGTAAGCGGATCTCCTGTTTTGGCGGGACAAGTGCCAACTGTAACCTTGCCGTCGTATTTGTAGAAATTGCAGGTGTCTGTGACGGTCAGATCGTGGTGCTGCAAATACAACGGACGGTTGATGGACGGCGAAGTAACGTGAAGGAAATCTACGTTATCAAAAACCACGTCGTTGTTGAATATGTATCCGTAGTAAAGCAATATACGCGCAGGATCGGTCGGCACCAGCGTACGGTAATCTGTATCATCGTTGTCAACCGAAGTAATCGTAACGGTTCCGCCTGCATCCGGCAGATTGATTATAGAACCCCCGGAAAAATTATTGTTAATACCGTCTATAATGACAACGGTACCGCCTTTTTGTTTTTCGGCGAGTATTGCAAAGGCTCTTTCCAAAGTTTTAACGGCATAACCGGTGGTGCTGCCGTCGTAAGCGTCGTTACCGCTCATGCTCCAGTAAACAACTGGCAGCGTTTCCGATGCAAAGACGTTGATCGGAAATACGAACGGGAATGACCCGAGGATCATTAATAATCCCAAAAGCAATGACACAGTACGTTTGATTTTCATTTTAGCTCCTTAAACTACTAAAAGATTTTTTATAATTATCTGTCCGGATATAAATCGAAGCTGTCGGGATGTATCAATCGTGACCGGATTGCCGCCAATCAAGGTAGGCAGACGGACTCATTCCGGATTGAATACGGAAGAATCTGCTGAATGAATAGACGTCAGGGAAGAAGAGCAGCTCGGCTACGCGGGAGGGGGGAAGACCCTCTGCGAGCTTCTCTTTTGCAAATTCAAGCCTAAGTGAATTGCAGTACTTGATAAGAGAAACACCGTAAGCGGAGTGGAACTTCTTTGCAATGTAGAATTTGCTGTAATGGAATTGATCTGCTATCATATCAAGCGATATCTTATCGTTTAAATAGTTTGCATCCACAAAGCTCTTTATACTGCTTACAAAGTCCATCTCTGTGTCCATAAGCGTATTGAGCTCGTTTACATTGTCGAGAATCATGGAACGGATGATTCCCGTCATGATCTCCTTACACGCAAGCTGGTACAGTGCCGGCTTTGAATGGCAGAACTTAATGATCTCGTTAATGGAAGCGGTCAGCTTTTTTTTATTTGAGATCTCAAAAAACGGGTAAGATATCTCTCCTTCGAAAAAGTCCGGCTGGATCATCAAAAGCTCATTCTCTGTGAAATCATAGAGATTTTGGTAGGATACGTATGCCAATGGACTTTGCTCTGTGTAAACGCAGTCAAAGTGGATGTGTGCGTGGAGAGGTGGCGGAGCATCTTCCGGAACGTTGATGATATGATTTATTCCGGGAGGAATGAGGATGATATCGTTTTGCTTGATCTCATAATCTCTGCCGTATATCGAGAGTTCAAAGCTGCCTTCTTTTAACCAGATAAGCTCGTAATCAAACAACGCACGCTCTGTTATGCGAAGTCCCGGGCGGAGAGTTGAAAGTATTGCCGCTCTTATGTATGGCGACAGCGCGTTTGTATTCAGCATAACTACTCCTTTATAGGATTGTTATTTTTTAGAAATCTCAATTTCGAACACAAGGGAATTATATACGTTTGAACGCGAGCATATAAGCATAAACCTGCGTCCGCCGTCGGTTACGTATTTTGGTGATATTCTCGGCTCATAGACAGAGCCGAAAGAAGCTTGTGACATGATAAGCGCGGGTTCCGACCATATACCGTCAAGCGTTTTTGCAACACGCATAACGATGCTTCCAAAGTTGATATCGCCTGCAAATGGAGTGCAGTATGTGATCATCCATTCGCCGAGATATTCGTTGAACATAACTCCGACTCCGCCTGCCCCTGCTTCTATTATCGAATAGTCGGTCATCATTGCATCATATCCGCGTTCGTATTTTGCGCTGCCGTCTGCATTTCTGCCCGTCATATATTCGTAAGCATAGAAGTTTTCTATCTCTTCGATCGGAACTCTCATAAGCTTAACGGCACCGCGTCTTCCGCCGGGAACTCCGAAAAAGTACACGTAATTACCATCAATAACTGGGTAAAGCTGTCCGAAATTACTTTCTTCGGGCCAGCGAAGGTCGCTTGGAAGCTCCCAGGATCTTCCCATATCGCGTGATATGGCAAGACCGCCGTAGTTGCAAGGCCATATGGGACCGTCGTTAAGCTTCCAGCCGCGCACGGACATATAGCAGAAATACAGAGTATTTCCTATTTTTATTCCGCCGGTTGGGATCTTTGATGCCTCGTGCCCCTCGGCATAAGAAGATGCGAGGAACTCTTCGGCATAGCCTCCGTTCTCTCCCATATCGGAACGGTAAAAACCGTCAAAGGTTATTCCGTCGGTGTAGTCGGTATCGGTAGTGTAGCCGAGGGAGTTGGCGCGCCACGGCTTGCCGAGATCGCCCTCTGCGTTATTATCTCCGAATGCGAGCAGAACGTATTCTCCGCAGTCGATCATATATCCGCCGCCTGCGCCGGCAATGTTGTAATTTGTTATGGTCCTGTTCTCGGAATACTCTCCCGTCAGCATGGAAATGAATTTAACGCTTTCAACCTCTTTAAAATTGTACTCTTGCTTGGGATCTTCAAGTTTTCGGTAGAATACGTATTTTTCAGATCCGTTTTTGCTTATCATATTTCTTATGCTTTGCAGATTCTTTTTTGCTTCAACCGTCAGCTTTTGCTCTTCGGAGGAAGCAAGAGGACCTGTAACGGGTTTTTTATTTGTAAGCGGAGGTGTGGTATAAGTGAGTACTGCATTTTTTATTTCCGGTGCCTTTATTGCGGAGCACCGTGCCGTGTCGATCTTTTTTATTAAATTAGGAGAAGTTGCTTTACTTGAAAAACCGCTTGAAACGATAAGCTCGCATTTAACGTCGCTTGAGCCTTGCACGATGGCTCTGGAGAGAGGAAAACTGCCGTTTGTCATGCATATTGTAACAGAAGCAGAAGCGGAAAAGGGGATCTTATCGGAAGTCGGCTGAACGACGTATACCTCCTGCTGGCTGAACGTTCCGCCGTTTATCTTCAGCGTAACGGAACCTTTTATCATCGTATTTATATCACCGGTCTTTGAACCTGAGCGGCATACCGCATATATGGGGGAAGCAAAGCTTCCTCCGTTGATCTCCATATATACTGAGCCGTCGATACCGTTCATGCCGGTTACGGAGTTGTGGTCCTTGCCGCCCGTTCCGGTGAAATTTCCACCATTAACAATAACGGAGAAGTTAACCCCCTCTTCAACGGTTCCGAAAACGGAATTTGTCTGAGTTCGTTTGTTTCCTCCCCGGATATAGTTCCATGTTCCGGAATTCACCGTAATGACTGCGTCTTCGTGGCAGCTGTTTTCGAAAATGCTGTCCATTGCGGAATTTCGTGATCTTGTGCCGCATACAAGTGCGATATCATTGGTAACACCGGAAGTTCGGCTGCATTTCACGTCGCTTCCTATAGTAATGTTGTTATATCGAAAGAACATAACCAGGTCCGATGCACCTGCAACTACGTTAAGTCCGTCAAGAATATAATCGCCGTAAAAACCTACTTCCGTTACAAGGGTGAGCTTGGCACCGGCGCTCTTTCTGTAATCTACACCGTCATAGACGGATGTGATAGTAACGGCGCCCTTGTTATACGGAAAAAAATACGCAAAATATTTTGCTGAAGGAAAATCGGATTTGATCTCCGCAACGCGCTCGGTGGATATGGTATTTCTGGGATCTAGTGTTATGGGACCGCAAACAACAATAGTTCCGCCGTCTTTGGTCATGCCCAATCCTTCAGCGAGAGTGGCTGCATTTTCAGGAGAAGATCCGTCGCATTTGCCGGCGCCTTTTTCAGAAACGAATGCATAGTCTCTCTTGTACATAAAGATATCATCGGGAAGCTGTACGGGAGAATCGTCTTCTGTCACAGGAGCCTCAGTAGTAACGGGAGCCTCGGTAGTAACCGGAGTCTCGGTAGTAACGGGAGCCTCGGTGGTAACAGGAGCCTCGGTGGTAACCGGAGCCTCGGTGGTAACCGGAGCCTCGGTGGTAACGGGAGCCTCGGTAGTAACCGGAGCCTCGGTGGTAACCGGAGTCTCGGTGGTAACGGGAGCCTCAGTAGTAACCGGAGACTCGGTGGTAACCGGAGCCTCGGTGGTAACGGGAGCCTCGGTAGTAACCGGAGCCTCGG
>JAZQJQ010000032.1:0-46197 GCA_045541735.1 Eubacteriales bacterium | reverse complement strand
GAATTTGAAAGAAAAAGAGCCTAAAATCGGAGATCTTAGGCTCAATGTGGCGGAGAGAGAGGGATTCGAACCCTCGTGCGCGTGAGCGCAAACTGATTTCGAGTCAGCCCCGTTATGACCACTTCGATATCTCTCCGTATTAAGTTGTGTTTGAATTTTGCACGGCTTTTGCAAGGCCGAAAGTGAAATGCTCTCATCCAAAATTCAAGAAAAATGAAGCATTTGCGAGATAATCGGAGAAAACGCGAGCTTTCGCGGGTTGCGGAGTGATAAGCTCGGCTACCTTTCGAGTCAGCCCAGTTGCGAGCACTTCGATACGTCTACGTATTAAGTTATGTTTGAATAACAAAAGTCTATCGAAAGGTCGACGAAGAGGTTTTAAAATTAGTAAGCAACACAAGCCGATGCACGAATGCTTACGCCCGTTTATTATAACACGCGAAACAAATACTTTCAATACTTTTTTCAAAAATTATTCTTACTATCGAAACAAAAAACTTAAAACATCTTGCATTATTTACGAATATCTGTTACAATACTAAGGTATCGAACTCGGCTCCAAGATCATACTAGCCGGGGAGATAGCGGAGCCCTGCACCCGCAATCCGCTACAGCGGGGGTGATGCTCCATTTGAGGGGCGGACTTGTGCGGTCCGTGCCGTTTTCCGAGGTGTTGAAGGATGGGTCCTGCGCAATTGGCGGCTGTGAACCATGTCAGGCGGGGAACCGAGCAGCATTAAGCGGTTTAGCCGATGTGCCGCGGGGATGCCTGTCCGGAGCTGAAGAAGCGGTCAACGCGTGTAAGTGCGTTTCGATTTTGGAGCGTATGATCTTGGAGCTTGGTTTGATACGCGATGGAGGTGATGGTTTTGTCTTATAAGGCTTTGTACAGAAAGTGGCGTCCTGCCACGTTTTCTGAAGTCTACGGTCAGGATCATATAACCTCCATTCTTAAATATCAGGTAGCAAACGGCAGGCACAGTCACGCATATCTGTTTTGCGGTTCGCGAGGAACAGGAAAAACAAGCTGTGCTAAGATTCTTGCAAAGGCTCTAAACTGTCTTGAGCCCGTTAACGGAGAGCCATGCGGAAAATGCGATGCATGCAAAGCCGTTGAAGAGGGAAGAGCGATAGACGTCATCGAAATGGATGCTGCATCAAACAATCGCGTTGACGATATGCGAGAGATCATTGATAATATCTCTTATACTCCAGCATCTCTCAAATATCGCGTTTACATTGTGGATGAGGTACATATGCTTACAGACAGCGCTTTCAACGCGTTGCTGAAAACGCTTGAAGAGCCGCCATCTTACATTGTATTCGTGCTTGCTACCACTGAACTTAACAGACTTCCATCGACGATAATCTCGCGTTGCCAACGTTTTGACTTTATGCGCATAAATACCGAAGTGCTTGCGAGCCGAATGAAGGTCATTGCAGCGTCTGAGGGCGCAGATATCACCGATGACGGTGCTTTTCTGATTGCCAAGCTTGCAAACGGAGGTTTCAGAGATGCTATCAGTCTTCTTGAAATGTGTATATCAAAACACGTGACGATCGACGAACAGCTTGTAGCCGATACTCTCGGCATCTGCGGAAGCGACATAGTTGCCAATCTTGTTACTGCCGTTGCACATAAAAACGTTTCTGAAATCTTCAGAATTATGCTTGATACGGAACGGTCTTCAAAAGATATTGCCGTTTTTTGGTCTGATATTATTGAATGGTACCGTAACATGCTCGTAGTAAAAACGGTAGATTCACCCGAAAAGTTCCTTGCATGCACATCTAGAGAGCTCGAAATGCTAAAAGTAACAGCGGCTATGTTTGACGTACCGAGGCTTCTTTACCACAGCAGACTTCTAGATAACGCGCTTGCTTCGATGAAGAAGACTACGTCATCTAAGCGAAATGTTGCCGAGCTAACACTTATCAGAATGAGCGATACCTCTCTTTGTGATGACAACGATGCTTTGCTTGCAAGGTTAGATGAGCTTGAAAACAAGCTTATCCGCCTTTCAGCAAACGGTATTTCAGCCAACCATTCAACGATTCAGCCACCAGAACCGCAGGTCGAAGGATCCGCCCCCGCTGTTTTTGAGGACGTTCCTCCGCCTGATGCGTTTGCGCCTCCACCCGAGGACAACGCTCAAATAGCAGTTCAGTGTGAAGAATCTGCTTCAAAGGTAATCGACGAATCTCCTATTTGGTGGGAAGAGGTGGTTGAGAAGGTTGCTGCTGAAAACGCAAGTGCCGGCGGATACCTTCGCGGTACTGTCCTTGTTAAGCACGGTGATAGCTATGAGGTAGCTGTCCGAGGCAGAACCGGACTTATGATCCTTAATAGGGAAGCTACGATGCGTATGCTCTGCGATTTTATGACAGCGCTTTCGGGCAGTACAGTAACTGCCGATAATATTAAAATTACAGTTGCCGCGGCAAAAGAAAGATCTCGCCCCGGCGATGAACTATTCAATTGATAGGAGTTAAACGATGAAAGCAAGACTTCCTAAAGGCATGGGCGGCGGTCCCCAGGATATGAACGCAATGATCCGTCAGGCTCAGAAGATGCAGGAGGATATGCAGAATCTGCAGGCTGACCTTGAACAGAGAGAATACGAGATATCTGCCGGAGGCGGTGTTGTTACCGTGAAGATCAACGGCAAACGCGAGATACTTAACATTGGTATTGAACCTGAAATAGTTGATCCCGATGATATCGAAACTCTCAGCGACGTTCTTGTTGCCGCCGTAAACGAGGCTATAAAGAAGGTTGATGCTGTAACTGAGCAGGAAATGGGCAAGGTTACCGGAGGACTCGGTATGCCCGGACTTTTCTGATATGAGTGAATTTATTCTCCCGCTCGAGCGGCTGGTTGAGCAATTCAGAAAGCTACCGGGTGTAGGAAAAAAGACCGCCGTAAGACTTGCACTCGCTTGCCTTGACGGAGAACGCGCCGAACAGTTTGCAGAGGCACTTATATCCGCAAAAAACGAAATATCGTCTTGCTCCGTGTGCCATAATATGTGCGTTGGTGAGTTATGCGACGTATGCGCATCTGACAGCCGTGATAATTCTGTCATCTGTGTTGTCGAGGACGTTCGGTCAGTAATGGCAATTGAGCGGATGGGCGCTTATCGAGGTACATATCACGTTCTCGGCGGCGTACTTTCCCCAATGAAGGGAATTACAGCCGATGACCTCAATATCGCTGATCTTCTAGAACGTGCGCGGAACGGAGTTCGCGAGGTGCTTATTGCGTGCAACGCTACCGTTGAGGGCGAAACCACAGCAATGTATATCTCAAAGAAGCTTTCGGGACTCGACATCACCGTATCTCGTCTCGCTTACGGAATTCCGGTAGGAGCTGATCTGGAATACGCTGATGAAACAACACTACGCAGAGCAATAGAAGGAAGACAAAGCATATAATATTTAAATTACCTATTGCAACTCGAATATATTTATAGTATAATAACTGTGCGGAATTCCGCGCCATAATGGGATGTCGCCAAGCGGTAAGGCACCAGACTTTGACTCTGGCATCCGTCGGTTCAAATCCGGCCATCCCAGCCAAAAAAAGCAAGTCGCAAGACTTGCTTTTTTCAGTTATATTCGCATTGCGGCGAGTTCTATTGCTTCGCAGTGATATTCGGCTTACGCCGAGTGGTTTTTTTAACATTAATTCCATTTCACGTTAATATAGTTTATTGAGTTTGGAAGGCAGTTATACGCATATTTTGAAGGATTAGGATTTGCTGAAAGACTGCAATTAAATTCACCGTAATATAAAAGGCCTGTTTTATCATATACAGCTACGTAAAAACTGCAGAGTTCAAGTGATCGGAATCTTCCTTCATGCAGATAATCAGCACATATAAGCTTTTCGCCATCAAAATCTAATGAGGCAGAAATATACAGATCGTGATAGGAATTATCAATGTAATAAGGTTTTGCAGCAGTAAACAAGCTGCCGCATTGACCGCTTTCGTAGATCTCAATAAGCTCAATCTTCTCATCACCGGAAAGAAGAAAGAATCCTTCGCCCTCGCTTATGTGATAGTACACCGGCAACTCTACCTTTAGTTTCTGCAACTTGCTAAACCCGTTGGTATCGATAACGTAAACGTATCCTTTAGAACCGGTTCTTGTAAAGATATACATTAAGTTCATATCTTCTTTAAGTGAAATGCGGCTGACCGATTCATCTTCGGGCAGAGAAAAAACAGTCCTCAATGACGCAAGATCAACACCGTATTCGTACTCTGTTCCGTATTCGATTGCGTATACTCCGTATCCTCCGGGTATAAGCGAAGTATCTGCCTTTGTATTATCGTAATTCGAGTTTTCAATATAAATATAGCATGTATTTTCGCCCAAAACGCAATCGGAAGCAAGATTATAAAAATTAGTGTGTATCGTGTTTGATGACATTCCGTCACTTTCATCCTTATCGACTGTAATATCTATGGTGTCGTTCTCAGATACGGGAATTTTAAAGAAATTGTTGAAAGCCTCTGTAATTGCCTTTGAGGCAACGGATTGATATCCGCTGCTGTTAACAGTGTCGAATGATCTGTATGAATAACCTGGAATGTGAATTGTAACGGAAACGGGGTAATAATCGTAATAATCTGCTATTTTTACAGTTACCGTCTTTTCGGTTCCGAAAGGAGTATTATCGTATATCTCTTTATAAGCCTTGTCAAGGCCCTCGGCATTTGGGTCATTTCTATTTAAACTGTAATGCATCGAAGAATACGGAGTGATACCGGCGTAATTATATTCACTTACAAGCCTGCTGTGATATCTAAAATCAAATTCCGATTCAACAGAGTCGGTTTCGTTAATTCTAACTTTTGCTTTCCAAAACATATTATTCGAATGTTCATATTCAACTGAAATATCAGCACCGAAGGCACTAGAACGCTCACCGTATTTATCAGTGACCTTGTACGTTATGCTGCCGGCTTCGCTGTTTATATTAAAGATAACGAATATCATTGAAATCAGCGAAGCACAGAGAAGCAGCGAAGAAAGTACAATCAATTTTTTCATACGTTTACCTCTCACCAGTTATATCGAACAGTGCTTTACTTACTCGGTCGCTTCTGTAATCATACGTTGTCTTTATATAATCGATAAGACCGGAACCGCTTTCCTCAAGCTCGATAATGCTTTTATCACCAACGATCTTACCTCGCCTCAGAAGAACAGCACGCCCGATAAAGCCGCTTACTTCTTCAATCAGATGTGTTGATAGGATAATAGTTTCGTTAGGTTCCAGAATACCAGCAAGCAGCTTATAAAAATCTTCTCGGTTAAATAAATCGTTTCCTGCAAACGGCTCATCCATAAAGATATAATCCGCCCCCTGCGATAGGGAAAGTATAACTTCAAACTGATTTTTCTGACCTGTCGAAAAGCTTCTTATAGGTCTGTGCAAAGGAAGGGAAAAAAACTCCATTAGACCCTTAAATCTTGTTTCGTTGAATTTCGGGAAATGCTCTTTATAAAAAGTTCTGTGTGATGCCGCATCTATATCCGGAAAAAACGAATGCTCGCTTGTTGCAAAAGAGAGTGAAGAAATGTTTTCTCTTGTTATCGGTCGTCCATCCAGAGTAATTTCTCCGCTGTATCTGTGAAAATCGAACACACATTTCATAAGTGTAGTTTTTCCTGCACCGTTTTCTCCGAACAGTCCAACGATCTCCCCTCGCGGGAAAGAAACGGATACGTCGCTTACAGCGCACTTTGAACCATAGTATTTAGTAACGTTTCTTAATTCTAACATCACAACCTCCAAAAACCGTTTAACCAATTTAAAGGAATAGCTTCATCAGGGACGGCAAGCAAATAAATAATCAAATAAATGAATATCAAAAAGTACTTTACCAACAATACAGTGAAAAAATACAAAAGCGGAACGGGGACAGTAAGCTTGAAAACGGGCAATCTGTGCGGAAGTCTTTTAACTGTGTAAATGCTTTTTGAATTTTGATCAAGATAAATACGTCTGACTGCAATAAAGAAAAGGGAAGTGAGAGCCGTTACGGTAAATCCATAGAAAAAACCACCGACAATATCCGAAAATGATGAGCAAACAGCATTTTGAGATAAAAACCTTGTTCCGCCGTCTACGTAATATAGCCGGCTTATCTCCTTTAATAAACTAGCAAAGAATCCTAAACTGATAAAAGCGGATAAGGAAACACCGAAAACTACAAATCTCTTTTCCCATTTTACGTTATAACCTGGCGAAGACAAAGAGCTAATCAACATATTCATTGTTTTCTCCCCAACCGTTCTTTACATACAATACCATAAAAACTATCATACAAACGCAAATCAGATAAGTCAGTATTACTGATAAAGATCCGCCGACTTCACCGGAATTCCATATTATCGAAAAAACAGCAAGAAATATAACTCCGATCGATTTCTTACCCCGCCTTTGTTTATACGCGAAGAATGAAGCGGAAATCGAAAGGGAGATCATCTGCAAGAAGTTTCTTATCCAAATCAGAACGTCTGAAAGCGGTAAAAGCGAATGTAAGAACTCATTCCTGTAGAATGCAAGAAATATAGTTTGATTTGATATAAAGCTCGTGTTTGCTGCCTCGAGATATTGATGTGCAAAAGCATTACAAATCAATACTTCAGTACAAAGCAAAATGATAAGAATGATAAAATTGTATAACGTTTGAAGGAAGAAGTACGTCCTATCAGATACAGCGAGCCTACTTAAAGTATAATTGCACTTTGACCCGAAAGCGGTGCCGGTAATGCTGAGCAGAAATAGGATTACCACAAAGGTCACAGCAAAAATCACGTTTATAGCTGATAAAGAGATCAAATGCTCTAGATCCGGATAACCGGATAATGTTGAAGTATGATAACCTGAAAGAGTGGACAATTCTTTATCGAAAAACAGAAATTGAATTGCCGTACTTGTAAGCAAAACAACAAGGATCTTATAAAAAGACGGTCTTGCCGCTAGGTAAAAAACAGATATTAGCTTCTTCATTCGCGCCACATCCTTTCTATCAGATTAACAGCTTCTTCTTTTGAGAGATGCATTTGCTGCAGCAAGCTTATTACCGAACCGATATCCTCCTCAAGGATCTCAGCCTTTATGCTTTTGACAGCATTACCTGTAACTACCGCAAAGCTTGTCGCGCCGGTACGGGAAAAAATCAGTCCTTCAGCCTCAAGCATTGCATAACCTTTTTGAACGGTATTTGGGTTAATACCAAGAAGTGCCGAAAGCGCACGGCGGGAAATTATTTCCTCACCATCATAAACGTCACCCGATGCAATTTTCCGTTTTACATATTTTACGATCTGAACATAGATCGGTGGACCGTTTTCTGGTCTGAAATCTGCAAAATCAATCATACTACACCTACAACTGTATTATTCGTGTAAGACGGCTAACTGTATTATAACAGCGATACAGTTGCATGTCAATAGAAAAAACGAAAAGCAAGTCGATTCGACTTGCTTTTCGTTTCTGTTTTATTCAAAATCTTTAATATCGAAGTGCCATTCTTCTCGCTTGCGGAAGGGGGAATTAAAGGATTTATTTAGTTTACCTTCTGCTTCAAGGTGGATGTAACATGCCATATCGCACGCTCTGCCGCAAATAGAGCACTGATAGCTGTGCTGAGCAGGGGGATAGAAATAGATCTTATCAAGGATCTTTCTTGCTTTCTCGGGGTCTATTTCGGCATCACCGCTGATAATTTGCAATCTATCCTCAAATTCCCGGAAAGCTTCGGGCGGCATAAAGGGGTTCTTTGTGCCGTTTGCGCCGTTGTAATATACGGAACAGCGCCATTCATCGAGCTTTCCATCCTCTGATATTGCTTTACCGGGGCAAGCCTTAATGCATTTGCCGCACTTGTCGCAAAGATGAGGCTTAGCCGACTCGGTTGGTTCGATCTCAGCGTCTGTGAGGATAAAACAATATCTTATCATGGGGCCGAAACGGTCATTAAGTAAAGCTCCGCTGAGACCGATCTCGCCAAGACCGCATTTAACAGCAGCTTCGGCAAAGTTCATCTGCGTTTCTGCCGCTTTTCCGCGATATACCGCATCGTATGCAACTTCGGGATTTGTGCTGTTTGTTTCAGCCATAATCTGCTGATGTCTTCTTTGTGGAAGTGCGATCGCACCCTCTTCCTCGATAAGGGCTGATATTCTCATAAGTGCCATAGGCAATACGGTCTCTTCCATATTTTCAACTGCCATAGTTGTGTACTGGTAATAAGTGCTGCCTTCCTCAATGCCGCGGTACGTTCCGCGAAGAACTCTGAATCCAAGTCCGATTACGGTCTTAACTTCGGGGAGAAGCTTAAAAATCGGATCGTTAGCATCAAAACGCGAGGCGGGCGCAAAGCCTATAACGTCAACGTCGTTTCGGAAAGCAAGTTCCGTAATTCTGTTTTTCATATCAAAGCTCTCCTTTCAGATGCTTGTAGCAAGCAATGTCGCACTTTTTGCCGCACAGGCACGGTGCATAACCCCACTGAGTTTTTGGCAAAAAGTCCATAAGCGGGTAAAGCTCGCGCGCTGATCCGGCATCAAATCTCTTTTCGCCGTTTATGATAGCCTCTCTCTCGGGATTATCTTTAAGAAAATCGTCGGTCATAAATGGATTTGATTTATGAGCTCCCTTGTAATATACTGAGCACTGCCAAGTGTCAAGGCCATTTTCGGAGATTGCATTTCCCGGGCAAGCCGTCTTACAAGCTCCGCAATTATCGCAAACGCGCTCAGTGAGGGGGGCGTCGTATTTATCAAACTCCGCATCCGTGATAATGAAGCAATAGCGCATAAAAGGGCCGAAGTCCTTGTTGAGTATCTTTCCGCTAAGACCCGTTTCGCCAATACCGCAAGCCTTTGCCGCAGTTGCAAAGTCAATAATTACGTCAGGTGCAGGTTTGCCGGGTGCCACAGCCTCGGCATGAATAAGCTCGTATGTGTCCATGACTTCGGGGTTTGTGGTCTTGTCGCCTTTAATACGCAGGTTGGGTACGTTTTTTTGCAGACAAGCGTCGTATCCTTCATTTTCAATCATTGCGCCGATCTTGAGAAGAAATATTTCTGCCATTTCTTCGTCCAGATATTTAACGGCAAGAGTTGTGTAAGTATATTGCTGCACGCCACGGTCCATTGCCTTAAATATACCTTTGGGTATTGCAAAACCGAATCCGATGATCGTTTTTGCATGCGGGAGGATCATCTTCGGATCTCTCTGTGGGTTAGGTTCATCATAAACACGACCAATGCCGCAGACACTTGCCCCGAGCTCCTTCGCCTTGGATTTTATAAGATCGTATGTAAGCATTATGTCCTCCTCCTTTATCTATCAAGCTTCCATGCTTTGCCGGTTCTTAACGGCTCCTTAAAGCGATCTGCCATACAGCCGCCCTTCTTTTCAAGCATAGAAACGCATGCTCGAATACATCCGCCGCATTTTGCCATGTTGTAACCAACCCAGCTGGGGAAGTACTTCTGAAGCGCTGTGTATACCTTCATGATTTCTTTTTCGTCGGCAATATCGGTTTTGCCTTCCATCAGGTCGAGGGCTCCGTTTTCATTTGCGTCCCATACCTCCTTGGGTACAAAAGGATTATAATATCTTCCTGCGTGAGTATAGAACGCGTAGCAACGCCACATATCTATATCGCCCCATTCGCATATCTTGCCGTCAAGATCTACACGTACTGTTGCGCCGCTGTTTATGGGAGGAATGCATCCGCCGGGGCACTCTCTTACACACGCACCGCACTTTCGGCAAAGCGGCTCTCCGTTATACATTTCGTCATATTCGAGTTCAGCATCGGTAAAAATGAATGCAACACGCTGAAGAGGTCCGAATTCGGGAGTAAGAAGCATCTTGCTCCATCCTATCTCGCCAAGACCGCAAGCAACAGCCGCAAGCCTGAACTGAAACTGCAGGTCAGGAGCTACGTTATCATCTCTCGTGGGGCGTGTAAATTGAACGCTTCTGTGGTGAGCTGTAGAAGTTTTTGCGTTTTCGTTGACTTCAATCTGCTCTTCCGGGGAAAGCGTGTTGCCGGGCGAACCGTCCATATCGGAAACAACACCTCTTGCACCTGTGTTTCTGTACGTGAACGCCTCAAATCCTTCATCCTCAATGTACTTTCCGACCTTGTAAAGCACAGCAGGAGCGAAAATTTCGTTTATTCCGCCGTAAGCCATGGAAGGGTATTGATAAAACTGTGTTCCTTCCTCAATTCCTCTCTGTACACCGCGCGGAATGCGGAACACAAAGCCAATACAGCTCTTGGCTTCGGGGAACAGAAAATTCGGGTTCATTTCATCGGGCGCGCCTTTGAATCGGGTCATAGGTGCGATACCGCAGGCATCCGCGCCTGCGGCAAGAGCGATCTCTTTGATCCTTTTGCTTGTCAGCATTTAGATTTCCTCCAAGTCTATAATTGATTTATTTGTAATTTCTTTACAGTAAGTACAATCCGAACATTTTTTGCTGCATTTTAGGACTTTTTCGGTGAAATTTGGGTCTATTCTTTTGTTTTCGATTATTTGGGGATAGAAAAGACCGGAGTGATCGGGTTCAAGAAGTGAGGAGACAGCTCCTCGGAAAGATTTATTTATATAGGCGTCCAGTATTCCGGAGGGATCGGGATTTGATCGTGTAGCGAGCTTTATTCCGTCAAAATACTCGGAGACAAGCTCCACATCTTCCGGGCGAATGAAATTTGTCACTCGCAGATACTCGGATATATTTCCTTCTCTTTTTAAAAATTTATGACATATTCCCTCAAATCCGTAAGCGTTATCAAATTTTCCTATCTCACTTTCGTGCGCAACGAGATTATCATGGAAGATGTGTGCAGAGCAAAAATTCAGACATCCGCTGTTTGCGAGGCAAAAGAGCTTTTTGCCGTTGGCGTCGCACCATTCGCGTGAAGCTCTTATCTTTTCAAGATCTCTGTTGTATTCACGCTTCAAGTAATACCCGTCAAAAACGTCTGAAAGGTAATCAAAGCCCTCAGGTGTGCCGATTTCCATATTTACGGATGCGCGTGTTTTGATATCGTGAAAATTGTCTTTTATGAAACGTGCAATAATGGGTGACGTTGTGGTCACGGACGTAATATCATATCTGTTTTTGAGCCCGTCGACAGTTAGGCCGATTCGGTTGAACAGCGAGCGGGAGAGGCTTTCTGCTCCGTAGCAATTCCCGTTGAACAGTAAATTAAATTTTATTCCCGCGTTTTGAAGTAGATCCATATCCTCTTTCATTCGGGATGATCCGCTGTCAAAGACGTCAAATTCTTCGTTGTGGCTTCTACCGCTTGCAAAGCTCCCGTAGGAGAAATATACCTCAAAGATATGGTTCTTGTGTTGAACTATTTTTTTGCAGAATTCATCTTTACGTCTAATCGGCAAGCCTACGGTATATTTCGTCATATCTGTATCCTTAAGCTAAATTATGTATTTTATATTGACATTTTATCATCCGTCGTAATATAATTGTAGAGCAAACAAAACACAAATAATAACAAATCAAACATATTATTTCATTAGTTAATTTTTATGTAACGAAATTTGCATTTTATGGAAGGTTAAAATGTTAACGAACTTAAATCCTTACGTAAGATTTACCCGCGAAGTCTGCAAGGATTGTGATGACCCGAAACCCATCATCGCTCATGATTGCAGGCTGTTTTACGTTAAAAGCGGCAACGGGATCATCAATATACACGGATCGGAATACGAGCTTGTATCGGGATCCGTAGTTTACGTTCCTCCGTATATAAAATACATGTTCTCATTGAACGGCTCGTCAAAAAAGAGGGAAATGACGCTGCGTATAATAAATTTCGATTTCACGCACGAAAACGTTGATAAGTCGATTGATTATACCCCATCCGAATATGATTCGTGGAACGGAGTCAGAATGGAAGGGTCGGAAATACCGATGCAATTCTCGCTTCCCGTTATAACCAACGAGTTGAGCGAACTTGACGCGGATTTTGATGAGATATTCGATCTTTTCTTCTTAACTGAGCAATATTTCAGGGAATTTGCATCAGCTCATTTAAAAATCCTTCTATTAAAACTAATATCCTCGAGAAAGAAAAACGGCACCTCTTACCCGGTTGATCTTATTCTCGGATATATAAGAGAGAATTATAGATCCGATCGCCTGACTGCCGATCTGTCCGAGAGATTTTCCTATCATCCCAATCATATCAACAGGCTTGTTAAAACCTCAACCGGTGTAAGCTTGAAGTCGTACATCATCAATTACAGAATCAAAATAGCGAAAAATCTACTTGCTTCGACTGACAAAAGCATCGCGGATGTAGCGTGGGACAGTGGCTTTTCTTCGCCTTCATATTTTGCGGAACAATTCATAAAAAACGAGGGAGTTACACCGCGCGAATACAGAAAAAAGATCAGATCAAATTTAATATAGAGAATTATATAAAATTGCGTAAATGTTTAAATTATCACATTTCAAACATTTCAATTTACAAAATAATTCGCATTTGTACACGAAGTTGAACAAACGACTGTAAAAAAACATAGCTTGTCTAAGTGCAAGCTATGCTTTTTATATTGAAAATATGATATTAACCAGATTGAATAAGATAAAAAATGACCGCGAGATAATCTCTCGCGGTCATTAAGTTATCAGTCAGCGTTTTCCCAGTTATGATATACGTCCTGAACGTCGTCATTATCTTCAAGCAGTTCAAGAAGAGTATTCATCTGCTTGATCTGATCCTCATTGTCAAGAGTTACGTACATAGAGGGGATCTTATCGTGATCAGCAGAAGTGATCTTGTATCCGGCATCAACGAGCGCATCGCGAACCGTATAAAGATCGGAGAACTCAGTGGTAATTTGGAAGCATCCTTCCATCGCCTCGAAGTCGGAAGCGCCTGCCTCAAGAGCGGTCTCCATCAATGCATCCTCGTCGGCAACGTCCTCTTCAGCAATAATGATGATACCCTGATCTGCAAAGAGATAGGATACGCAACCGTTAGTGCCGAGATTTCCGCCGTATTTATCAAAATAATGGCGTACTTCGGGGCCTGTGCGGTTCTTATTATCAGTTGCGCAGGTAACAATAATCGCAACTCCGCCAGGGCCGTAACCTTCGTAGCTGATCTCATCGTAAACTACACTGTTATCACCCGAGAATTTTTTCAGAATTCTTTCAATATTATCGTTAGGAACGTTATTGGCCTTTGCTTTAACAATAAGCTCACGGAGCTTACCGTTGGAGTTGGGATCGGCTCCGCCCTCGCGGATCGCTATGGACATCTCCTTACCGATCTTGGTGAAGATCTTTGCGCGCTGTGCGTCGGTCTTCTCCTTTTTATGCATTATATTTTTCCATTTACTATGTCCGGACATCTTTATTACCTCTTAAATTTTATTGGGGGTTTTCATACAAATTAGATGGAGTGCCGTGCCGAGAACGGTCTTTGCGGCGTGTACAAGCTTCAGTCGTGCATTACGGACTTGTTCCTCGGCATTAAGTATCTTGCATTCGTGATACATACGGTTGAACGCAGTACAAAGATCAAGAATATATCGTGTGATGTAGCTGGGCTCGTATTCCTTCAGAGCATCTTCGACTCTCTCACCGAAACGGGAAACAGTAATTGCAAGATCAAGTTCGGGAGCTCCGCAAACGCTATAGTCAACGTTATCATTAAGCTCGCCAGCCTTTTCGAGAAGGGAGCAGCAACGAGCGTAGGTATACTGAGCGTAAGGACCCGTATTGCCGTCAAATGAAAGGGCATCCTCTATATTGAAGTTTATATCACGTATGCGGTTGTTCGCAAGATAATGGAATACTATAGCGCCGACACCGACGGCTTCAGCAACCTCATTCTTGCTTTCGAGGTCGGGGCTTTTCTCATTTACTATACCGGCAACCTTCTCTATAGCGGTACTGAACAGATCGCGGAGGAGAATCACGTTACCGGTTCTTGTAGCAAGCTTCTCGCCGTTTATGGAAACGGTACCGTAGGGAACGTGTACAAGATCCTTTGCCCAATCATAACCCATAAGTTCAACAACCTTGAACCACTGTGCAAAATGCAGGCTCTGACCGGCTGATGTAACGTAAATACACTTATCAAAATCATAAGTGTTCTTACGGTAGAATGCAGCGGCAATATCACGGGAGGGATAAATAGTAGAACCGTCTTTTTTGAGAATAAGACAAGGGGGCATATTGTATTTTTCGAGGTTTACGATACTTGCGCCGTCATCAATAACAAGCAATCCCTTATCCGCAAGCTCCTTAGCAACAGCAGGGGCCTTATCAAAATAATGGCTCTCCCCCATATAAGAATCAAACTCTATGCCGAGCTGATCGTATGTGATGCGGTATTCTTTAAGAGAGATATCAAGGAACAACTGCCAAAGCTTGAGGTTCACTTCATCACCCTGCTCAAGCTTAGTAAACTCTGCACGGGCTTCGTCATTAAGACGCGGATCCTTTTCGGCTTCCTCATGGAACTTAACGTAAAGCTCAACCAGCCCGTCACAACCGCCGTTGGCAACCTTCTCCGGATCGCCCCACCTGCGGTACGCAACGATCATTTTGCCGAACTGAGTTCCCCAATCTCCAAGGTGATTTACGCCGACACATTTATAGCCAGCAAACTCATGAAGCAGTCGGAGCGCATGTCCTATTACTGTAGTACCGAGGTGTCCGATGTGGAAAGGCTTTGCAACGTTGGGAGAAGAGTAGTCAAGGACTACTGTCTTACCGCAACCGGTCTCGGGAGAACCGTATTTGTCACCCTTTTCTGCAATTCCGTCTGTGACGTGTTTAATAAAATCTTCGCCCGAGATGCGGAAGTTAAGGTATCCGCCCGCAACGGAACACTCGGAGATATAATCACAGGAAAAGTCCTCAGCGATCTTCGCCGCTATAACAGGCGGACCCATTCTCAGATCGCGTGAAAGCTTAAAGCAGGGAAATGCAAGATGCCCCATCGAAGGATCAGGGGGGTATTCAAGCATTTCGGCAAGCTGTGAGGGTTCGGGAGGCTCTTTTCCGAACTTTTCAACGATTACGCTGTACAGTTTGTTTGCAAGAGCATTTTTAACTGACTGCATTAGATACATCCTTTCAAAATGCATAATTTCTCAAATTGTAATTATATCACGTGTTTTTCAATATTTCAATACCTAAAATAAATAAAGAGTTATTAGCCGCTAATATGTAAAACTTAATAAAATCTTAAAGATTTGGGTTATTGATGCTTAATATCTTCTGTGTTATACTGTTTTTAAACAAAGGACGGTGAAAGCTAATGTATAGTATTTTGGTTTGTGATGACGAACGCGACATAGTTAATGCTTTAAAGATATATTTAACAGCCGAGGGATATAACGTACTATGTGCTTACAACGGAGAGGAGGCACTAAGGATCTGCAAACTTGATAAAGTGGATCTAGTGTTGCTTGACATTATGATGCCGGTGACGGACGGCCTTTCAGCGCTAACCGAGCTTAGAAAGAATTTAAATATTCCGGTTATACTTCTTACAGCTAAATCGGAAGATTCGGATATAATTCTCGGTTTGAATCTCGGCGCAGACGATTATGTTACAAAACCCTTCAATCCCGTTGAGCTTATTGCACGTGTCCGATCCCACCTTAGAAGGTATATGGTGCTCGGAGGCGGAAAACAGAAGGAGGGAGTTTTAACTATCGGTAATATTTCTCTCGATGATCCCGCTAAATCAGTCACTGTTGACGGAGAAGATGTATCTCTTACTCCTTTGGAATTTGACATTCTGAAACTTCTTATGAACAACCCCGGCAAAGTTTTTTCTCCTAAAGAAATATACAAAACCGTCTGGGGCGGAGACTCGCTCGGTATGGAAGGCTCCGTTGCAGTACATATCAGGCATTTACGTGAAAAACTCGAGATCGACCCGGCAAGACCGAGGTACATCAAAGTCGTTTGGGGACAGGGTTATAAAATGGAGGAAAAGATATGAAAAAAAGCGGATTTTTAAAGGCGCTGGCTGCCTTAATGCTTTTCGTATCTGTCGTCATAGGAGCGCTGGCTGTGATTTCGATGATATTTGCATTTGAAAACGGCGCACAGTTTGACGGAGGAAGCGGGCTTGCGCAAGATGTAGCGCGTGAACTGTCATGGCATTATGCAGAAGCCATCGCAGATCATTACGAAGCACTTAATTACGGCAGTATCTCTAACGGCATAAAACATTCGTTTGATTACAATTACTCCGAAGATAGAACAAACGTGAGATACAAGGTCACCACAGAGGACGGAAATATTTTATTTAATAATTTGCCGCATTCCGATGATCAAACCTCGTATACAATTTCTAACACTGTAAGAGAAATACCTGAATTATTTGTATTTGAAGAGAAAAGTATGTCATTTGACGATCTTAGATCCGTACAATTTTTCAGAGATCAGCTTGAAGAAACAAAAGAGATTTTGAGGTGGGAGGTTTCAGAGACCGATAATGTATACTTAAAATATAAAGTAACATATCAGGTCGGTGAAATAAGAACAAAAGAGATAAGGGTCTCGGCGGGTATTCCGATTGAAGCAAAGCCCGTAGATTATATTTATTGGGTCTTTCAATACATAGCTCTTATTTCTATGTACTATAATTGGGTAATTGGATTAGCCGTATTGACGCTTCTTATTGCTGTGTTATGCTCAGTATTTATATGCGCCTCGGCCGGATATTCAAAGAAAACGGACAGTATTCATCTCGGTTTTTTTGCCAAGCTTCCGCTTGAAGTTTATCTTGCGTTGATAGGATCGGTGTTAGTGGGATGCATTGGTCTGATTGAAGAATATCAAAATGTCATTGTTTTGATAACCGTACCCATCGTTTTACTCATTATTTTCATAGGCATGTTGTTCAGTTTGTCAGCCAGACTTAAATCAAGCAGATGGTACAAAAACTGCATCATAATAAAGCTTCTTGCTCTTATCTACAAATACTTCCTGTGTACTCTCGCGCTAATTATAAAAAAACTTTTTTCTGTATTTGCGCGAATAAATTTATATTGGAAAACTGCATTAACCGAGATCACATTTTTCTTATTGTATTTCATCGGAGCGTTGTCCGTATACGACGGCGGAATTCTCATCATATTCTTTGCATTTATCTTTCATATTTCGATACTTATTAAATTCATTCTTGACCTAAGAAAGCTTGAAAAACTGGGCGCAGACATCCGAAGCGGAAACGTTAAAGCTAAAGCGGAATCATCGAAGCTGCTGCCTTCTCTCAGAAATCACGCGGAAAACCTGAACGGCATAAGTGCCGCAATTGATGACGCAGTAAAAAAGACTATTAAAAGCGAAAGAATGAAATCCGAGCTCATAACTAACGTAAGCCATGACATCAAAACACCGCTTACGTCCTTGATCAATTATGTGGGACTATTAAAGCAAGAGGGGCTCAGCTCAAAAAGAGCAACCGAATACCTAGAGGTTCTTGACCGGCAGTCTGCAAGACTGAAAAAACTGACTGAAGATCTGGTGGAAGCATCGAAAGCTGCAAGCGGAAACGTAAATGCTGAACCCGAAAATACGGATTTGGATATTATCCTTTCTCAAGCTTTATGTGAATACGAGGATAAAATGAATGACAAAAATCTCAATATAGTTGTAAGGAAAGATAACGACTCAAATATGGTCTTTGCCGACGGAAAGCTGGTGTGGCGGATCTTCGATAATCTACTTTCAAACGTTTGTAAATATGCACTATGCGGCACGAGAGTTTTTATTGAGATAAGCCGATGCTCGGATCGCGTAATTACCGTATTTAAAAACATATCGTCCGAACAGCTCGAGCATTCTGCCGAAGAACTGATGGAGCGCTTCGTGCGCGATGACAGTTCAAGAAACACAGAGGGCAGCGGTCTTGGACTTTCGATCGCAAAAAGCCTTACCGAACTGCAGGGCGGATCCTTTGATATTGAGACGGACGGAGATCTGTTTAAAGTAACGGTCTCTTTGCCTATCGGCGATTAAAAGATAATAAAAAACCCGCAAGCTATGCTTCCGGGTTTTTTATTATCTTTTTACTTAGAGATCTCTTCAAGATACTTTACAACGTCACCGACGGTAATGAACTTGTGAAGATCGTCCTCGTTGATCTCAACACCCAGCTGATCCTCAACCGTAAGAACAAGTTCAGCGAGCTCAAGGGAATTTACTCCAAGGTCACTTGCAAGCGCGGCATCAAGAGTGATAAGCTCTTCTTCGATCTGAAGCTCGGAGATAAGTATCTCCTTAAGTTTCTCAAACATAGTATACCTCCAAATGAATCATAAGTAAATTTATCGATAAAACGCTCATTTTACTTTGTAGCGTTTGATCTTACGGGATGGGGTCTTTTCAAATTCCTCCCAACGGATCTCCGTAACAGCGACCTGCTTGAAGGTGGGGAGTTTTTTATTCATCTCAGCGATCTCGGCTCGTATCTTTGCTTCGATCTCTTCTTTTTCAACTCCGTCGAACTTTGTCATATCCGGGACGCAAACAGCGGTGATCCTGGGAACATCATTCTGATCCTTACGTCCTATAACGACAGCTTCGAGTATGTCCGGAAACTTATAAATGTATTCTTCTATCTCCTCGGGGAACACATTTTTGCCATTAGAAAGAATAATTACATTCTTCTTTCTACCGGTAATATATATGTAACCGTCATCATCCATATAACCGATATCTCCCGTGCGGAAATATCCGTCGTCGGTGAAAACCTCGGCTGTAGCATCGGGATTTTTGTAATATCCGAGCATTACGTTATCACCCTTAACAAGGATCTCACCTGTATTCCCGTCTTCTCCGACGTCGATCTTGACGGTGCAGCCGTCAACCGGAGTGCCTACACTCTTAAGTTTTACTCCGCTCGGTCTGTTTACAGAAACGAGGGGAGAGCATTCAGTAATTCCGTATCCCTCAAGAATGAGTATTCCAAAGCTGTGGAAATCCTTAATGATCTCGGGGTTGACTGCAGCGCCTCCGCAAACGATACTCTTCAGATTACCTCCGAATGCGGATGTGATCTTGCCGAAAAACTTAGCACGCATATCGATGCCGGCAACAAGCATAGCGTTACTCAGCTTCATAGCTGCCTCAACTTTTTTGCGCATGCCCCGCTTATCTATTTCGTCCCAAACCTTCTTATGCATAGTTTCTACAAAAAGGGGAACCAGCATAAGCGCGTTAGGTTTAAAGCTTGCCATGTCGCGTATTGTGTTTTTTAAAGAACTGTTAATCTTTATGGTAGCTCCGAGATTCATTATAGCGAACTGGCCGATCGACATTTCATAGGTATGATAAGGCGGGAGAAATGAAATGAAAGTGTTGTCATCGTCATATTCCATAGACTGGCCTGCGGAATTCGCGGCAGTAGTAAGGTTACGTTGATTGAGCATAACACCCTTGCTAGTACCCGTAGTTCCGGAAGTAAAGATGATGGCACACATCTTTTCTGTGTCAATTTCGTGCTCAGTGAGAACTTTACAACCCGATTCAAGCATTTCCTTTCCTTTTTCAAGAAGAAGAGAATAGGGAAGAGTTCTTTCATCGATGAATTCGTCGTTATCAATAGGGATAAAATACTTAACGCTATCAAAGAGGGAACGCTCGTCACGAAGAACAGCATTCATAGCCTTTGTATAGATGACGGCATCGCACTCGCTGAGCTTGATGAAATCTGCAAGATTGTCGGCCGAAAGCTCCTTCGGAAGCGGTACTATAACACCGTTACCGTTTACAACGGCGAGATAAGATGCGATATATTCGGGGCAAGTATCACCGACAATGGCAATATTGGCACCGAAAAGTCCGTATTCGGATAAAGCAGTACCGACTGCATTTACATGTGTAAGAAGATCGTTATAAGTGAATGTATTTTCTTTACCGTCTCTGTCATATATGTAAAGCGCCTTATCGCCGAAAAGCTCGGCGCCGGATTTTACCATATGATAGAGATTTTCGTTGATTTTTGGCTTTGATTTGGGAGCGAGCGTATTTTTAAATTTCATAGCATTCTTCCTCCATTCTAAGCTATTATATATTCTCATTGCCGAATTGTCAACAAGAAATTGTTATGCAACTATAAGCTATTCTATTGATTTTTGAATGAGAATAAAGTATAATAGTACCGAGGTGATGTCTATGGTATCGCGTATTCTCGGCAACGCAACCGGTAAAAAGAAAGGCGTTCTTATCGGATTGCTTACAATAGCTGCCGTTATAATGCTCGCAGCGCTTGCTTGTCTCGTTCTATTTATTATCGATCTTTTGATTCCCGACAGAACGGATACCGGCGGTTTTGATATTGTTTTTGCAGAACCGGATTATTTCTATGATATAACTGAAGACGATGAATATATGGCGGAAGACCGAAGAGTTTGGGTAAACGACGGTGCACTGTCAGCACCTATCGACGACGAGGATTATTCCGATAATCGACTGTATATATTCTTTGAGAGATATTTTACCGCTTTGCAGACAGGTGACATCGTTACACTCAAGGACTGTTACTCCGAAGAGATGTTAAGTATTTTGAAGCTCCCGAATAAGCTCAGCATGCAGAGAGTTTACGACATAATGCTTCATTATCAGTCATCCGAGCAGAAAACCGACCAGTCCGGAATAATTTACGAGGAGATCATTTATAAGTTCGAATATAAGATAATGAAGAATGACGGTGTGTTCAGGCGCGATCTTGAAAGCGATGCTATAAGAGCACAATTTGTTACGATACACGTTTATTTTGACGAAATTTACATATCCGACGTTATCTCAAATTACAGAAAGTAGGTGAACGTATGACTTTATTTTGGACTGTTTTACTCGTTGCCGCCGTGATAGCCGAAGCCTTAACCACTGCGCTTATCGCAGTATGGTTTATGCCGGGAGCTCTGCTTGCCATTATTTTCTCAGCCTTGCATTTTCCGGTTTGGACTCAACTGCTTGCATTCTTTGTTTCCGCGTTGGGCATAATCTTCAGAGTTATATTTCACGATAAGCTTTTTAAGAGCAAGGTCGTCCCCACAAATGCTGATTCGCTTATCGGCAAAAAGGCAATCGTTATCGAGGATATCGATAATATCGCCGCAAAGGGTGCTGTTAAAATCGGAGGTTCGGTCTGGTCCGCACGCTCCGCAAGCGGCGAACCGATTCCGGCCGATACCGTCATTGAAATAGTATCTATAGAGGGCGTAAAGCTCATCTGTAAATAAATTTAAAGGAGCAAAATTATGGAATACATCATAATTATCGCAATTCTTGTAATCGTAATTCTCGTTGCTAACATCAAGGTCGTTCCTCAGGCGCGTGCATACGTTATTGAGAGACTCGGTGCATACAGCACGACCTGGAAGACCGGACTTCACATTAAGATCCCGCTTATCGAAAAAATTTCGAAAAGAGTCAATCTTATGGAGCAGGTCGTTGATTTCCCTCCTCAACCCGTTATTACAAAAGATAACGTTCGTATGCAGATAGATACCGTTGTATTTTACCAAATAACCGACTGTAAGCTTTTCGCGTACGGCGTTTCAAATCCTCTTTCTGCTATTGAAAACCTTACCGCAACAACGCTGCGTAATATAATCGGCGAGCTGGAGCTCGACAGCACGCTTACCAGCCGCGATATCATCAATACAAAAATGCGCGCAATACTTGATGATGCAACCGATGCCTGGGGAATTAAAGTAAACCGCGTTGAGCTAAAAAACATTATGCCTCCGCGCGAGATCCAGGATGCAATGGAAAAGCAGATGAAGGCAGAACGCGAAAGGCGCGAAAGTATACTAAAAGCTGAGGGCGAAAGAAATTCCGCAATTCTCGTTGCAGAAGGTCGCAAGCAGTCGATGATACTCGAAGCCGAGGCCGAAAAACAGTCCGCAATTCTTCGCGCAGAAGCAGCAAGAGAAGCAAAGATACGCGAAGCTGAGGGTGAGGCTGCTGCTATTCTCGATATTCAAAAAGCCACAGCGGAGGGTATCAGAATGATAAATGAGGCTAACCCCGGCGAAGCTGTCATCGCGATAAAGAGTCTTGAGGCATTTATTGCAGCAGCAAACGGTAACGCAACAAAGATAATCATTCCGTCTGAAATTCAAGGGCTTGCAGGCCTTGCAACTTCAATGAAAGAGCTTATTTCTACCGAGAATTCAAATAAATAATTATTTCAAAAATTTTTGCAAAACTATTGCAAATTACAAAATCGCGTGATATAATTAGTCGTAATTTGCGAAGTAACGAGAAAGGTGTGAATAAGAATGAAGAACGGTATCCATCCCGAATATAAGGACGCTAAGATTATTTGCGCATGCGGCGAGGTCATAGAGACCAAGTCTACCAAGGGTGATATGAGAGTAGATATCTGCTCTAAGTGCCATCCCTTCTTTACCGGCAAGCAGAAGTTCGTTGATGTCGGCGGACGTGTTGATAAGTTCAACAAGCGTCTTGGCAAGTAATAAGCAGAATTTTTTCGGGGCAGGTGATTTATCGCTTGCCCCGTTTTACTTTTCCTCAATCTGAAAGGAGGATATATGAACACCTTTAACGAAAATGAAAATGTACGCGCAGTTATAGTAGGACTTGAGCTTCCCGGCCAAACGGGAACAGAAGCAAGCATAGAGGAGCTTGCAAGACTTATCGATACCGCCGGCGGCGAATGCTTTGCCGCTGTTACGCAAAACCGAGAGGCACCCGATGTCAGAACTTGTATCGGCAAGGGCAAGATAGAAGAGCTAAAGGACATATGCGAAAAAAACGATATTTCACTCGTTGTATTCGATTGTGAGCTCTCGCCGTCGCAAATAAGAAATATCGAAGAAGAGCTTAATGGTCCCGATGTTATTGACCGCAGTATGCTTATACTCGATATATTCGCACTGCACGCGGTTACGCGCGAGGGTAAGCTTCAGGTGGAACTTGCACAGCTTTCTTACACAGCGCCGCGCCTTATGGGTAAAGGTAAGGATATGTCCCGTCTTGAAGGACGTATAGGCACACGCGGCCCCGGTGAATCAAAGCTTGAAACTGACAGAAGACATATCCACAGAAGAATGGATGCACTTCGAAAAGAGCTTGCGGAAATTGAAAAGAACCGTGTTACAATGCGCCATGCAAGGGAAAAGAGCGGAATACCGAAGGCGGCGATAGCAGGGTATACGAACGCCGGAAAATCAACACTGACAAATGCGCTTTGCGATTCCGATATTCTTGCAGAAGATAAGCTTTTCGCAACGCTTGACCCGACAACACGCAGGTTTACTTTACCTGACGGTTCGGAGATGCTTCTCACCGACACGGTTGGTTTTATAAGAAATCTCCCCCATCAGCTCATCTCTGCTTTTAGATCTACTCTCGAAGAAGTTCAGTTTGCCGATTTCATAATAATAGTGATTGATGCTTCTGATCCAGAAGCTTCATCCCAGACTGCTGTAACGGAGCAGCTCCTTAGCGAATTGAAAGCCGACGATAAACCTAGAATATACGTTTTCAATAAAATCGATGCTTGCACAGAAATGCCTTTTGTGCCCAATTTTGACGAAACGGACGGCATTTATGCTTGTGCGGTATCAGCGCTTGACGGCAGAGGTCTTGACAGACTTGCCGAGCTGTTGCAGATAGTAGTGAGAAACGGCAAACGAGATGTAACACTATTCTTTCCATACGTAAAAGAAGGCGACTTAAATAAGCTTTACGCACTTACAGCTGTTGAAGACGCCGAATACGGAGACGAAGGTACGACCGTTCGGCTTTCTGCCGATGCAAAGGTTCTTGGAATGTTTGCAGAATATGTGGTGACGGAAGATGAGTAAAGGAACAACACTGCTTTCGACCGCAACCGCAGAGATCATTGAAAAAAAATCGCGCTTCATAGCCGTTGCATCACCCGTCCGCTCAGAGAAAGATGCGCTTGATATCATAGAACGCGAGCGCAAAAAGCACCGAGATGCACGGCACGTCTGCTCTGCATATTACCTAGACAAGGGAAGGACCGTACGTGCAAATGACGACGGAGAGCCCTCAGGTACAGCCGGTTTACCTATTCTGGATCTTATTAAAAAACGCGGTCTTACCGATGTGGTGATAACGGTTACGAGATATTTCGGGGGGGTCCTACTAGGTGCACCGGGACTTGTTCGCGCATATTCCGCATCAGCAAAAGCCGCTCTTGATGCGGCAGAGCTCGGGGAATATCGCACAGTAGCTCATATGCGATGTATTTGCGAATATAAGGATTTTGACAAACTAAAGTATTTACTTGAAAGTATGGGTGCAAAAAGTATCACTCCGGTTTTTTCGGAAAATGTTACAGTTACCTTCATTTGCAGCGAATCTGAAGCCGATAAATCGGTCGATAAGATTTCAGACACATTTTCGAAGCGCATTAATACCGATCTATTAGGTATAACGGATGAACTTGTCCCCATAAACAGTTAAAAATCGTCTCAAAAAAACTTTTTTCAAAAAATTAAAGTTTTTTTGAGACTTTTTGCGTATATTAGTATTTGATGATCTAAATTGAGAAAGCAGGTGTAATAATGTCGGAAAATATCAGTCAGATATTCCTTGATCGAGAAAAATCCACTCTTTCTCCATACGCGTTCCTGACCTCAAATACCACAGGCAGAGTACACCCTTATGAACCTTGTAAGATAAGAACTGAATTTCAACGCGACAGAGACAAGATCATACACTCAAAAGCGTTCAGAAGGCTGATGCACAAGACCCAAGTGTTTTTGCTTCCTCAGGATGAACATTACAGAACCAGAATGACTCACACGCTTGAAGTGTCGCAGATCGCGCGTATCATTGCGCGTGCTCTCAGGCTAAACGAGGATCTCACGGAAGCTATTGCACTTGGTCACGATCTTGGACACACGCCTTTCGGTCATGCAGGCGAAGCCGCAATGCGCAAACTCTATTCGCACGATTTTTCCCATTCTGCGCAAAGCGTACGAGTTGTTGAAAAGATCGAAAAAGACGGCAAAGGACTCAATCTAACGGCTGAAGTTAAGGACGGTATACTCAATCACACCGGTTCCGATATGGCTTCAACGCTTGAAGGAGTCGTCGTGAAATTTGCCGACCGTATAGCATACATAAATCACGATATCGATGATGCGTGCCGTGCGGGTATCCTTTCTCTTGACGATATTCCGTCCAATCTTCTGAAGATCCTGGGCCGAGGCCACAGCGAGCGCATAAACACAATGGTCTATTCCCTCATAGCTCAAAGTGAAGATAATGATAAGATCGCAATGACCGAGGAAGTAAGCAAGGCGACCGACGAGCTGCGTGCTTTTCTCTTCAGGAGCGTTTATACCAACCCTAAAGCGAAAGGCGAAGAGGAAAAAGCAAAAGTTATGCTCGAAGCTCTTTATGAGCACTACATCGACTACCCCGAAAAACTGCCGCCTCCTTACGACAAAATAAAGGATGAAGAAGGCGTACCTCGAGCTGTTTGTGATTTTATTTCAAGTATGACTGACAGATTCGCTATAGATTTGTATACGAATCTATTTGTACCTGCCGTCTGGAAGGGATAAAATGATAGATCAAAAAATAGTAGAGGAAATTAAAGCAAGAAATCCCATAGAGGACGTAATGGCACAGTATGCCGTTTTGAAACGAGCCGGCTCAAATTTGGTCTGCGCTTGTCCATTTCATTCTGAAAAAACTCCGTCCTGCACAATTTTTGTTGCAAGGCAGTCTTTTTACTGCTTCGGTTGCGGCGCCGGTGGTGACGTAATCAGCCTTGTCCGCAGGGCAGAGGGACTTGAATACACCGAAGCGCTCGAATATCTGGGCAGACGTGTCGGCATTGACGTGATCACTACCGATACAGATGCTCCGAGATTCGATAAACGACGTTTTTACGAAATGAACAAAGCCGCCGCAAGATTCTTCAGAGACGTGCTGTTTAACGATCCTGCCGGTGCCCCCGGAAGAGAATATGCCCAAAAACGCGGACTGACGGAGGAGATAATCAAACACTTCGGAATAGGATTCGCTCCGGATTCTTTTTCGACTCTTTATCCTTACCTTGAAGATCTCGGTTATACCAAGGAAGAGATGAACGCGGCATTTCTTGTCGGCATCAGTTCAAAGACCGGACGCCCCTTTGATATGTTCCGAAAACGACTTATGTTTCCGATAATCGACGTATCGGGAAACGTCGTGGCTTTCGGAGGACGCATCATAGATGATTCCGATCCGAGGAAGTATTTGAATTCCTCAGACACACCGGTATTCAGGAAGAGAAAGAATCTTTACGCTCTGAGATATGCAAAAAACTCCTGTTCCGAGAAGATGATACTCTGCGAAGGCTATATGGACGTTATAGCGTTACACGCGGCAGGCTTTGAGAACGCTGTTGCTACTCTGGGTACTGCCATCACGCCCGATCAGGCTCGTCTAATGGCAAAGTATACAAAAAAAGTTGTAATTTGTTATGACAGCGATGCCGCCGGTCAGGCTGCGGCTGAAAAAGCCATCAGATTGATTACCGAAACCGGAACCGAAACTACGGTTCTTAACGTAAAGGGCGCAAAGGACCCCGACGAATTTATAAAAAAGTACGGTGCTCCGGCATTCTCCAAGCTCATAGGAGAATCTAAATCAAAATTCCGATTCACTCTTGATGCAATTCTTGCGAAATATGATATGAACGAAACAGACGGTAAGGTACGCGCTCTATCTGAGATCTGCCGAATGCTTGCCGGGGTATATTCATCTGCAGAACGTGATATCTACACTCGCGAGATAGCTGAAGAACTTGGAGTAAAACCGGAGGCGATCGAGTCCGATACAAAGAAGATAATGCGAAGACTCGAACGCGAGCGTAAAAACCGAGAAAGGGAAGATGCACTTCGTCAGGCATCCGGCATCGGCGACCGCATCAATCCCGAATTTGTTTCCAACGTTTATGCTGCCAATACCGAGGAACAAATAATCGCGCTTTTGCTTTTGATGCAAGAGAACAGAGACCTTCTTTTGAAAAATCAGGATATGCTGAATGAGCAAGATTTTGTTACTGATTTCGGAAGAAAGTTGTTTAAGACAATAATGTCACACGCAGAAGGCGATTTCCTTGAATCAGAGCTTGGAGCTGAGCTTAGTGTTGACGAAATGTCGCGCCTTGAAGCTATGAAAATGAAAAGGTATAATCTATCAGAAAACGGAGAAAAAGAGTTTACCGAGCTGTGCGCAGCGCTGCGTGCGGAGAGCCGCAAAAAATCTGTTTCCGATAAGGAGCTTACGGCAGACGAACTTGCCGAATACTTCTTGTCCATAAATAAGAAATAATTAATGCAACGGAAGGTTTAAAATGGCTAACGAAAAAGGATTTGATTTGAAAGCCCTTATCGAAAAGGGCAAGCAGAAGGGATCACTCTCTAACGGCGATATACTTGAAGCGCTTGAGGATGTTGATCTGGATATTGAACAAATGGAAAAGCTCTATGAAACTATCGAGAGTAACGGTATCGAGATCACCGGTTTCATAGATCCTGATGATTTTGAGGATATCGATTCAAGCGTTGATAACAACGAAAGCGTCGATGCTCCCGAACAGCCTCTTGCCCAGGACGGACTTGTGATCGATGATCCGGTAAGAATGTATCTCAAGGAAATAGGACGAATTCCGCTTCTCGACACAGATAGAGAACTTGTCCTTGCTGAGCGGATCGCAAACGGCGATGAGGATGCAAAGACCGAACTTGTTGAAGCAAACCTTCGTCTCGTTGTATCGATCGCCAAGAGATACGTCGGCAAAGGTATGTTCTTCCTCGACCTTATTCAGGAAGGCAACCTCGGACTTATGAAGGCTGTAGAAAAGTTCGATTACACCAAGGGTTATAAATTCTCAACGTACGCAACATGGTGGATTAGACAAGCTATAACAAGAGCCATTGCCGACCAGGCCCGCACGATCAGAATTCCAGTTCATATGGTCGAAACCATTCATAAAGTAAGCAGATATCAACGCCAGCTTCTTCAAGAACTGGGTCATGAGGCAACAGCTGCAGAAGTAGCGGAAAGAATGGGCATGAGCACCGAAAAGGTGAGAGAGATAATGAAGATAGCTCTCGACCCCGTTTCGCTCGAAACACCCATCGGTGAGGAAGAAGACAGCCATCTCGGAGATTTCATCGAGGATAACGATTCTCCCGCTCCCGCTGAAACTGCATCTTACTCACTCCTCAAGGAGCAGATAAACGAAGTGCTTCATACTCTTACCCCCAGAGAAGAGCACGTTCTGAAGTTACGTTTCGGTCTCGAAGACGGCCGGTCCAGGACCCTTGAAGAGGTAGGCAAAGAGTTTAACATCACTCGCGAGCGCATCCGTCAGATAGAAGCTAAAGCACTCCGCAAGCTGAGACATCCCAGCCGCTCTAAGCGTCTTAAGGACTACCTCGACTAATAATATAAATATATTTTTTAGTTTGGAAAATTATCCTTGACATAACATGCTAATTGTTGTACAATATACAAAGCAATATTACGCATATGCAATAAAATCCATTTGGAGGAGCCTCATGAAGAGAAGAATTCTTGCACTAATGCTTTGCCTCGTTACTCTTATGACCATGCTCGTTGGTTGCGGAGAAGACGAGATCACCGATGATGACCTTAACAAGGAGCAGTCAGTAAGAACGGCTGTTTCCGTTAATATGTGGGTCGTTACTGAAAACAAGATCAGCGAGGATACTGAAGCGTTGATCGAAGAAGCATTCAACGCCATTACCAAATCCCGCTTTACCACTTATGTCGACCTTATTTTCTGCACCGAGAGTGAGTACACCGAAGCTCTTGACGCACGCTTTGAGGCCATAAAAGCTGCAGAGCAGGCAGCGATCGAAGAAGAGCAGCGCAAGAAGGAAGAGGCTCGCTCCCTTAAAGCTGCAGGTATCACCACAGTTGCTGAAACCACCGTAGAAGAGACTACCGTTGTAACCGAAGAGGCTACAATCGTTAACGATTACGGTGTTGTTGAACTCAAGTACCCCGAGATCCCTGAGGATCAGATCGATATCGTCCTTGTTCTCGGACGCGAACGCCTTGAGGAACTTGTAGCTAATGCTTACCTCGAGGATCTTGATGACGAGATCAGCGAAACAGGTACCTCCAAAGCTCTCAACGACTACATACATCCCGTACTTTTCAACCACACAAAGATTGACGGAAGCACATACGCAATTCCTAACAACCACATTATCGGCGAATACACTTATCTTCTCGTAAACAAGAAGATGGCCGAAAAGTACTATATTCACGAAGCGTCTATTTCAGACTTCAAGGACTGTCTCTCTCTCATTGAGGATATCAAGGCTAACGAAACCATCGCACCCGTCAAGGCTCCTTTTGATGACTATCTCACCTATTTCTGGGGCGAAGACATCGAAAGTGACGGTTTCAGCGTACTGGCTTCAACTTACACCCTCTCTATGAAGCAGGTCGGAGTTAAGCTCGTTAACTCAACCACTCCTTCAAATCAGAAGATGAACGTTACTGACGTATTTTCTACTAAGTATTCCGAGCACCTTCTCCGTATGAAGAAGTATGAGGACGGCGGATACTTTGCTAAAACCGATAACGAGGAGTTCGGTGTTGGTGTAGTTACCGGTGATTATGCTCTCCGTTTTGAATACGAAGACGATTATATCGTTAAGCCCATCAAGACTCCTATAGCAAACGAGGACGATGTATTCAGCTCCTTCTTTGCAGTGTCTACCTTCACCGCTGACCTTAAGCGCTCTATGGAAATCATCACCCTTCTTAACACAACCACCGAGCTACGCAATCTCCTTCAGTACGGTATTGAAGGTGTTCACTATGCTCTTGATGACGACGGTAAACTTCAGCGTCTTAACAAAGATTATATGATGGACATCAACAAGACCGGTAACGTATTTATGGCATATCCCGAAGAGGGAATGGATATCAAGGCTTGGGAATACGGCAAGATCCAGAACAGCGAGTGCGCTGCTCACGTTATCCTTGGCTTCCGTGAAGTTTGGGGCAACATCAATGCTGACACAATGAAGAATATAACCGCTCTTTCCAAGGAGTACAAGGATAAGCTTGATGCTTGTAAAACCTATGAGGAGCTTGAGGCGTTCTGCGCAAGCGCAAAGGCTGAACTTGGTCAAAACGCTGACATCAAGTATATGAAGACTATGAATAACGTTGACATTGCAGACTCTCTATCCCAGGTATACCTTGAGTGGTATAACGAAGGTTGGCCCTCTGTAGAATAAATTTACTTGTAAGCGGCACCGCAATCGCGGTGCCGCTTTTTTTGCTCACAAAACTATACGTTTTATACATTCTGTCAAATAGATACAATCATCTATTGTGTTAAAAGCAGATGGACTTATTCTTACGGAACCGTTTTCATAAGTTCCAATCGAATAATGCGCAAGAGGAGAGCAGTGGAATCCGGCTCTTACTGCAATATTTCTCTCCGAAAGCTTGGATGCAATATCTTCCGGGTCGATGCAGATGTGTGCAAAGCTGATAACCGGCACGCCGTTTTCAGAAAAAAACAATCGAAGCCCTTTTAGCTCTTGCAGTCTGTCGACGATCAACTTAACATTCATTTTTTCTTTTTCAACGAGCACGTCGTCTGCTCTTTCCAAATGCCGGATACCGGCTAGCAGTCCCGCTATACCCGGCACACCAACAGTACCTGATTCGAATCTCTCGGGCAGATCGTCGCCTATAAACAGATCTTTTGAATTGAGACCGTTTCCACCGAAGACAAGTGGCGCGAAACGAGTTTCAATATCTCCGATTATAGCAAATCCGCATCCCATAGGAGAAAGAAGTCCTTTGTGACCCGCACAACACAGCACACTGCAGTGTAACTTGGACATATCAATTTTGCAATGTCCCGCAAGTTGAGATGCATCAATCACATAAGGAATACTTTTAATTTTGCATATCTCTCCTATCTCTTTAATAGGAAGAATTCTGCCGTCTACATTTGAAGCTGCATTTACGATCACGCATCGGGTGTTAACTGTTAAAGAATTAAGAAATGAGTCTACCGTCTTTTCAAAATCACCCGGATAGGTCTTAAAAATCTTAAAGTTTGCATTTTCCCTCTTGCACTTAACCGCCACGGGACGGAGCACTGCATTATGCTCAATATCTGAAATCACAAAAACTCCGCCGTTTCCATCAAGACCCAAAATTGCGGTATTTAATGCAGACGTTGCATTCAAAGTAAAAAAAACTGAGTTTGGCGACGATGCATTAAAATAACCGCAAACAGCTTCTCTTGCATCGAACACAGTCTTTGCAGATCTTTCGGCTTCCTTGTGAGTGCTTCTTCCCGGATTACCGGAGCACGTTATCAATGCATCCGTCACGGCTTGGTATACGCTCTTAGGCTTTGGATAACTCGTTGCCGCATTATCGAAATAAAGTGAAGCCACGTTAATACTCGTACTTTATATTACAGCTATCAAGAGCTTGAAAAGCGAACCTTAATTTTTCGGCCGGTATTCTCAATGCATAGATACATCCCCTGCTTTTCTCCGTATTGCTTTTTATAATATTGCAGTGTATCTTTGCGGAATCTAAGCACCGCTGAGCACGCATTGCATTTGTTTGTGAGCCTATTATGACAGTAGAAGTAAGCATAATTACCCCCCATGCGGACTTTGCCGCACTATCATCGTATGATAAGCCTTTTTTTACGTTACACAAACCAAAAAAGTGAAAGATTTTTTTGTTAAATTATTGAAATGCAAAATAATATGTAGTAAAATATACGAATAAAGTGGTGAGGTATTACTATGACCGAGTTGTATATAGCTCAAACACGCGGATACGCATCCAATTGTTATATGTTGATCTCAAATGGGGAATGTGCGGTTATCGATCCGTCAGTCGAGATGTCTGCATTTAATTTACCGAAAAGCGTTAAGGTCACCAAAGTGCTTCTCACCCATGGGCACTTTGATCACATAACCGAGCTTGATTCATACCTCAAAGACGATCCGGAAGTTTTTATTTCCGATAAAGATGCCTTTATGTTAAAGGATCCGATGGGCAATGCATCCGCTTTGTTTGGTTTACCGCACGTCATTTCAAAAGCACACCCAAAGGCCGTTGCCGACGGCGATATCATCGAAATTGGGGAATGCACTGTCAACGTTATCGCTACTCCGGGACACACCGAAGGCTCGGTATGCTATGTATGCGATAATGTAATGTTCAGCGGCGATACACTTTTTGCCAACGGCATCGGCAGATGCGATCTTATCGGCGGCAACTACAGCAAGATGCGTTCGTCCTTAAAAAAGCTTTCACGGCTGAGCACTGATTACATAATATATCCAGGTCACGGCGAGATTACAGAATTAAACAAAGAAAAGAAGAACAATTACGAATTATCACGCTATTTAGCGCAGAATATATGACTAGAAGGCAGGAAAATATGGACTATAATAAGTTAGCTGATCTACTCTTTCCTAACGTTACCGATACTTGCGAGGATATTGAGAAGCGTTATCCTCCGCGCAATCTCCCCGATGGCGCTAAGGTAACCCGTTTTGCGCCCAGCCCTACCGGATTTATCCATCTCGGCGGCATTTACGGCTCTATGATCGATGAGCGCCTTGCCCATCTTTCAGACGGCGTTTTTTACCTTCGTATCGAAGATACGGATGCAAAGCGAGAAGTGCCCGGAGCGGCTGTTGAGCTTATAAAAACTCTTGCTGAATACGGAATGGAGTTTGACGAGGGTGCCGCAATAGGGCCCGATGGTGAAATATGCGATAAAGGCAATTACGGTCCTTACAAGCAGAGCGAACGTGCGCATATCTACCACGTATATGCAAAGAAGCTTGTAAGCGAAGGTAAAGCATACCCGGTATTCACATCAAAGGAAGAGCTTGAACAGCTTAACGCAACGGATAAAAAGGCAGAAGTAAAAAACAAGGTTTGGACCGAAGAAGCCGCAGCGGCACAACGCGGTGAGATGTTAAAGCAAAGAGAATTCACTCTTGATGACGTTAAAGCTCATCTTGAAGCAGGTGACCCTTTTGTTCTCCGAATACTTTCAGAGGGCGATGGCGAAAAGAAAACAAAAGTCGCCGACCTTGTAAGAGGCGCTCTCGAGCTTCCGGAAAATGATGAAGATTTTGTTCTTCTTAAATCCGACGGAATTCCCACCTATCACTTTGCACACGCAATAGACGATCATCTTATGGGTACGACCCATGTTATAAGAGGTGAAGAGTGGCTTCCCAGCCTCCCAAAGCACTTACAGCTGTTTAAGTACCTAGGCTTCAAAATGCCAAAATATCTACACACGGCGCAGATCATGAAGCTTGATGAAAACGGAAACAAAAAGAAGCTCTCAAAGCGCGATATGGGCCTTGATATGAAGGACTATAAGCGGGGCGGCTACCTCCCGGAGTGCGTTTGCGAATATATAATGACTATCCTCAACTCCAACTATGACGAATGGAGAATGCAGAATCCCGAAAAGAGCTATAAGGAGTTTCCATTCAGCTTCAAGAAGATGTCAAATTCCGGCTGTCTGCTTGATTTCGCTAAGCTAACAGACGTATCAAAGAACGTTCTTTCAAAGCTGAGTGCCGAGGAAGTCTACTCGAAGCTGACAGTTTGGGCCGAAGAGTACGATCCGGAATTTGCAGGCATACTTAAAGCTGACAGAGATAAAGCCATCCGCATCCTTTCCATCGGAAGAGGTGGCAAAAAACCTCGTAAGGACCTCGCCACCTGGGCTGATGCCAAGCCCTATATGGGACTTTTCTATAATGAGTATTTCGAACTTACCGACGAGCAACCGGAAAACTTTGACAAAGCTACAATATCCGAAACTCTTAAAAAATTTCTTGAAACCTACGACAGCTCGGACGATATGAACGTATGGTTCGAAAAGATCAAAACTATTGCAGATACACTCGGATTTGCATCGGATATGAAAGCATATAAGGCAAATCCCGAAAACTACAAAGGCAATGTTGCCGACATAAGCTCGTTTATCCGAGTAGCGGTTACGGGTAAGCGCTCTTCGCCCGATATGTACGAGGTTATGCAGATACTCGGAAGCGACACAGTAATCAATAGGATCAACAGCGAGATCGAAAGACTTGCGTAAGGAGAAAGTTATGTCAGAGACTACCAACAATTTTATTCACGATATTATTGATGCCGATCTTGCAAGCGGAGAATACACCCATGTTCATACCCGTTTTCCGCCTGAGCCTAACGGATATCTTCACATCGGAAGTGCGAAAGCTATATGGATAAACAGCTCAACGGCAAAGAAATATAACGGCAAATTCAATCTTCGTTACGACGATACGAATCCCTCAAAGGAAGATAACGAGTACGTTGAGTCAATACTTAACGACCTTATCTGGCTCGGAGCAGAGCCCACCGGAGGCATTTACTATGGCTCTGATTATTTTGACAAGTGCTATGAGTACGCAATCAAACTCATTAAAGACGGAAAGGCGTACGTTTGCGATCTTACCGCCGACGAGTTGCGCGATTACCGCGGTACACTTACTGAGCCAGGCAAAGAAAGTCCTTACCGCAACAGAACAGTTGAGGAAAACCTTGATCTTTTCGAAAGAATGAAGAACGGCGAATTTCCCGACGGCAGCAAGACTCTTCGCGCAAAAATCGATATGGCATCTCCTAATATGAATATGCGCGATCCGGCAATCTACAGAATTCTCCACATCTCCCACCATAGACAGGGAAGCAAGTGGTGTATCTATCCGCTTTACGACTACGCACACCCAATTCAGGATGCACTCGAGGGTATTACTCACTCCCTCTGTTCTCTTGAATTTGAGAATCACCGCCCGCTATACGAATGGGTAGTAGACAATATCGGTTTTGATCCCAAACCCAAGCAGAGAGAATTTGCCCGCCTTAACGTGACATACACGGTTATGAGCAAACGCTATCTCCGAGCGCTTGTCGAGCGCGGACTGGTTGACGGTTGGGACGACCCCCGAATGCCCACTATCTGCGGCCTGCGCAGAAGAGGTTATACGCCTACTGCTATTTTTGATTTTGTTCGCCGCGCCGGCGTTGCTAAAGCCTACAGTGTTGTTGATATCGAACTTCTTGAACATTGCATAAGAGAAGAACTCAATGCGACCGCTCAGCGCAGGATCGCAGTAATAGATCCCATTAAACTGGTCGTAACAAACTACCCGGAGGATAAGACCGAATATTTCGATCTTCCCAACAACCCCTCCGACCCCGAAGCAGGCACCAGGAAGCTGCCCTTCACCAGAGAGCTTGTGATCGACCGTGCTGACTTTGCTGAGGTTCCGCCTCCTAAATTTCATCGTCTGAAGCCGGACGGAGAAGTTCGTCTAATGGGCGGATACATTATTAAGTGCACCGGTTTTGACAAAGATGAAAACGGCAATGTTACTACGATCTACTGCACTGCAGATATTGAGACAGGCAACGGAAACCCCGCAGACGGAAGAAAGATAAAAGGTACTATACACTGGCTTTCAGCCTCTCATGCCGAGAGTGCCGACGTTATGGAATACGACAAACTCTTTGCAATTGCAAACGTTGGCGATATTCCCGAGGATAAGACGTTTGACGACTATCTCAACCCCGATTCCGCCAAGAAGATAAGCGGAGTCATGGTCGAACCCGGACTCTTCAAGGAGGGCGACGTATCACGTTATCAGTTTGTGCGCACAGGCTATTTCGTTACAGACACAAAGCACAAGAATACCTTTAACAGAATTGTAAGTCTTAAAGACAGCTACAAGCCTGCGGAGAATAAATAATGGACGGAATTCTCGAGCTTATTAAGGCCAGACAGAGTACACGCAGCTACACCGGTCAGACTATTGAGTCAGATGCACTTATGCTCATTCTTGAAGCCGGCAGGCTTTCGCCGTCAGCGAGGAACACCCAGCCTTGGCACTTTTACGCAACTCAGAAAAAAGAGCTGCTTGAAAAAATCGGTGATAGCTTCACAACGCTTAACAGAAATCTCTTTGTCAAAGATGCTGCCGCTATTATTGCAATAACAGAAGAGCCTCTTCCCGACGGGATCGAGATGCGCCGCCGTTATGCTGAATACGATATCGGTATGGCAATAATGCAGATGTGCCTTGAGGCGGAGTCACTTGGTGTCGCTTCCTGCATTCTAGGGACATATTGCGAAAATGACATCAAAAATATCCTCGAGATACCGTCAGAACGAAACGTAGCTATGGTTATTTGTCTAGGAATTTCGGCAGAAGACGCTGTAAGACCGAAAAAACGCAAAGATATAAACGAAACAATAACGATCATATAAGTTTTGAGGCTGTGCTTGCACAGCCTCAAAACACGTAAATTTACACATTGGAGTCTATTACGAAAACCGCTATTAACTTTATCAGAAAGAATCCCGTCATGTGTATAGCGTGCTTTGCCGCTGTCATTACGGTTTTTATGGTACCGCCGGACGGAGAGTATCTCAACTATTTCGATCTGCGGACGTTATCATGCCTATTCGGAACTCTGGCCGTCGTTTGCGCATTGAAGAATATTTGGTTTTTCCGAATTGTTTCAGGTGCTATAGTTCAAGTTTTTCATAATGCACGTTCTGCCGTTTTGGCGCTTACGTACATAACGCTTTTTGGATCCATGCTGATTGCAAACGATATGGCTCTTATAACATTTTTGCCGCTAAGCTTCTACGTACTTGAAAGCACGGATAACAAGAAATATCTTGCGTTCACTTTCATAATGCAAAATATTGCGGCAAATCTCGGCGGAATGCTCACCCCCTTCGGCAATCCGCAGAATCTGTATCTTTACTCATTCTTCAACATCCCCGCCGGCGAATTCATGAGCATAATGTTTATACCGTTTCTGTTGTCTTTTTCCCTTATCACGCTTTGCGTGTACATATTTGTGAAGCCGGAGAACCTTGCCATACACAGGGTTTTTCAAGCAAAGCTAGTGCCTTACAGAACTGTCGTATATCTCATTCTTTTCGCTCTTTCCATAGCAATCGTATTCAGAGCAGTTCATCATTTGATAGGAATTACAATTATCGTTGCTGTTCTATTGATTTTCGACCGAAAAGCATTGAGAGAAGTAGATTACGGTCTCTTGATAACGTTTTGTGCGTTCTTTATTTTCTCCGGAAACATGTCACGTATCTCCGCTGTAAGGGAACTTATCGGCAGTCTTGTTTCAAAACACACACTGCTTTCCGGAATTATATCGTGTCAATTCATCAGCAACGTTCCAACCGCTGTTTTACTCTCCCGTTTTACCGAAAACTATCCCGAACTTCTTGTTGCCGTAAATATCGGCGGAATCGGCACTTTGATTTCCTCTCTCGCAAGTCTAATTACCTTCCGTCATTATTTAAAAGAGGACAGGCAGGGAATTAAGAAATATCTAATCGAATTTACTGCTTTGAATTTTGCTCTGCTTATAATTCTTACATTTTCCGTTTCTCTTTTTATGTAAATAAGAGGCTGTCAAAAGACAGCCTTTTATTTATACATTTTGCATCGAACTGCAACGAACGACTCCATCCTTAACAAACAATAGATATTCTTCACCCTTGAGAAGATCTCCGTTTATTATCATATTGCTGAGCGGTCTTTCAACGTAACGCGAGACCGCTTGCAGAACGTTTCTGGCTCCTCCGTTTTTCGAGCAACCAACAATGTCATCGATCAAGCCACTGTCGACTTGCACCGAGTAACCTAAACGTTCGATTTTACATGAGATATTATTAATAGCAGTCTCTGCTATCCTATATTTTGTTGAATCACTCAGATCGTTAAATATAATTATCTCATCGAATCTGTTAATAAGTTCAGTTCCAAAGTGTAGGTCGAGCTGTCGTCTTATAGCGGTCTCATGATTTTCAGAAAAGCCGATCGATAGTTGCTTAGATCCTGCATTTGACGTAACGATTATGATACTGTTTCTGAAATGCGCCTTTCGCCCTCTGCTGTCCGTAAGAACTCCGTCATCAAGTATCTGTAACAACAGTCCAAATATTTCGTTACAAGCCTTATCAAGCTCATCAAATAATATCACACAGTCGGGATTGTTTCGTACAAACTGTGTGAGCTTTCCCGGTTCATCATATCCTACGTAACCGGGTGGAGATCCTATCAGCTTGGAGATGCTCTGTTTTTCGGAAAATTCGGACATGTCAAGTTTTAAAAAAGAGTTGCGTCCGTATATAGATTCCGCAAGTTTACGCGAAAGTGCGGTTTTGCCAACGCCGCTTGGACCGCAAAAAAAGAATGATCCGATCGGCCGTTCACCTTCCCTTATTCCAATTTTTGAACGCAAAACCAGATCCGCAACCGCTCTGCACGCATCCTCCTGACCGAATATTCTCTCCGTTAGATCAGAAATCAACTCTCCGGCGTTATAATTCTCTGAACTCTTTGACTCAAATTCTTCACCGAGTTGTTCTCTGACTGCTTCTCTTACTTCACTCGCATCGAGCAAAGGCTTTTCATTCTTTCTCCATTTTTCCCACGCGGTTCGCTTATTAACAAGATCCTTAGTCTTTGATATTTCCTTTTTTCTCATTTTTTCTGCTGTTTCTAAATCACCATTCGAGACCGCAGATTCTTTTCTTGCGCGAAAGCTGTTTATCTCACTTCTGAGTTTGATAATGTCTTTAGGTTCCTTGCCGTTTTTTAAACAAAGAAATGAGGCAGCTTCATCAAGCACGTCAATTGCTTTATCAGGTAAGAATCGATCCGGCATATAGCGAACGGCTAGTTTAACGGATTCATAAACTGCGCTGTCATCAATTATCAAACCGTGATGTGATTCAAGCCCCTTTCGCAGTCCGAATAATATACTGACCGTTTCGTCCTCTGATGGTTCTTCCACCTTGACTGCCTGAAATCTTCTTTCAAGGGCCGCATCGCGCTCAATGTGTTTCGTATACTCACTGTAAGTTGTCGCGCCTATAACGCGAATTTCGCCTCTTGCAAGCGGCGGTTTGAGTATATTTGCGGCGTCCATAGCGCCTTCTGCACTTCCGGCGCCGATAATCGTGTGTATTTCATCTATAAACAGTATTACGTCTTTATCACGTTTAGCCTCTGAGATTGCATTTTTAAGTCTTTCCTCAAACTCACCCCTATATTTTGCACCTGCTATCATTGACGAAATATCGAGACATATGATCTGTTTTCCGTATAGCGAATCCGGAACGTTTCTATTAGCGATAGCTAAAGCAAGCCCCTCTGCAATCGCAGTCTTTCCAACTCCAGGATCGCCGATAAGCAAGGGGTTGTTTTTCGTTTTTCTGGAAAGAATGGTTATAACACGGTTAATCTCTCGCTCTCTGCCGATAACGGGATCTTTTTCTTCACTCATAGCTTCAGCTGTAAGATTCTTGCCGTATAAAGAAAGGGAAGTGTTACTACTCTTTTTTAATGACGGGGAAGCTGCCTCACGTTTTTGCGGATGTTCTTTCATTTCGTCTACTGAACAAAAAAATACTGAAAGGTCATTCAATATCTCCGGAACGGATATTCCGCAATCAAAGAGCATTTTTGCAGCTCCTTGAGTGTCGTCAAGTATCGCACTTAACAAATGCTCCGTACCAATGCACTCACACCCCGCCTTATCTCTCAATTTTCCTGCCTCTAAAAGAGCTTTTTTTGCCTTCGCAGTCATATCGTCAGGAGATAGTCTGCATATACCGCCCCTTCCTTCCGATTCACAAAGATTGTTTGTCAGCTTTTCTCTATCTGCACCTCTTGATTCAAGTAGTTTGGATGCGATACAGCTCTTTTCAGACAGCAGACCGATCAGAATATGTTCAGTACCTATAAACGTATGACCCATTTCCTCGGCGGTAGACTTTGCGGTTCTGAGCGCATCTTCCGCGCGTTTTGTAAATTTATTTTTCATACACACCTCCGTTAACATAATATTTGACAATTAGGGAATTATTCAAACGCCTAATATTTGTAATAAAACCGATATTGATAAAAAAACAGAAAGTTTTGCCGATGGTTATTGACTTACTCAAGTAAAATTGTTATAATGATGATATCTTTATAGGAGGTGTGATTTATGCAGGAAGTATTTAAGAGCATTTCCGCCGCAATCGGCAACACCCCCTTGTTGTCATGTAAGCGTTTTAGCGCGGAGATCGGAGCCGTCGCCTCGATTTATGCAAAACTGGAGTATTTCAACCCCACGGGAAGCATTAAGGACCGGGCGGCTTTTTATATGCTCCGCGATGCTATAAGCTCTAAAAAGATAAACAAAGATTCAACCGTTATTGAACCCACAAGCGGTAACACCGGTATTGGACTGGCTGCACTTTGCGCCTCTATTGGTCTCCGTTGCATTCTGACTATGCCTGATACGATGACCGAGGAACGAATAAAACTCCTTAAACGATATGGTGCCGAGGTCATACTTACAGACGGTGCGAAAGGTATACAAGGTTCTGTTGAGAAAGCAAAAGAAATTGCCGAAAACACAGAAAATTCCTATATTCCCTCACAGTTCGACAACCCTTCAAATTCCGAAGCTCACTATTTTACTACCGGACCTGAGATATGGCGCCAGACCGGAGAGCGAGTCGACGTACTTGTTGCAAGTGTCGGAAGCGGAGGTACAATAACCGGTTGCGCACGTTTTTTAAAAGAAAAGAATCCCAATATTAGAATAATTGCTGTTGAACCCGCAGAATCACCTCTGCTTTCGGGAGGTCTTCCTGCAGCTCACGGCATACCCGGAATCGGAGCAAATTTTGTTCCAAAGATACTTGATCTTGCTATTATTGATGAGATCATCCCTGTTCCGAGCAAAGTTGCCGTATCTGCATCCAAAAAATTTGTTTCTGCCGAAGGTGCCCTTGTAGGCATATCAAGCGGCGCCGCGCTTGCAGCCGCATCTAAACTTGCAGTTGATCTGGCATATTCAGGCAAAAAGATCGTCTGTATCTGCCCTGACGGCGGCGACAGGTATTTTTCCACTTCGCTTTTCGACTAAATATCTGCTTAGTATTTTAATTATTATATACATATCGGAGGAAGTATGAACGATTATTTGTACGGCGAGCTCAGCGTTATCGCAATGAAAGGCACTGAGGAGTTCTCAACTAAGGTTGACAACTACCTCAAGGAATGGCGTTGGCATGTTGAGGACGAAAGCTTTATCGTTAAAGCTGACTGTCCCCGTTTCGGTACCGGAGAAGGAAAGGGTCTTGTAGGACAGTCCATGCGCGGTCACGACGTTTATATCATTGTCGACTGCTTCAACTACGGCGTTACCTACAAGATGTACGGTCAGACTGTACCTATGAGTCCCGATGATCACTACTGCGATCTCAAGCGAATTATCGGCGCCATCGGCGGTAAAGCGCGCAGGATCTCCGTAATTATGCCGATGCTCTACTGCGGCCGCCAACACAACCGCTCCACACGCGAATCTCTCGACTGCGCTTCCTCTTTACAGGAACTTATAAATATGGGCGTTTCGAACATCATCACATTTGACGCTCACGACCCCCGTGTCCAAAACGCCATTCCGCTCGGCGGATTTGATAACGTACGTCCTACGTATCAGATGATAAAGGCACTTATCAAGACAGTCCCTGATATCAAGATCGACCGCGATAATCTTATGATAATCTCTCCCGATGAGGGTGGAATGAGCCGTTGCATGTACTATTCATCAACGCTCGGACTTGATCTCGGCACATTCTACAAGCGCCGCAACTACTCCATAGTTGTTGACGGTATGAATCCCATTGAGGCTCACGAGTTCCTCGGAAGCGATCTTACCGGCAAGGATGTTATCGTTGTTGACGATATGATCTCATCCGGAAGCTCCATCATCGACGTTGCAAAGCAGCTTAAAGAAAGAGGAGCAAACCGCATATTCGTATTTACCTCCTTTGGTCTTTTCTGCAACGGTCTCGACAAAATGGATAAAGCGTACGAGGATGGTCTCTTTGACCGCATATTCACAACAAACCTTATTTACCGTTCACCTGAACTTTTGAAGCGTGAGTGGTACACTCAGGTTGACCTCTCCAAATACGTTGCTTATATCATTGACACACTTAATCACGATGAGACTATAAGCAATCTGCTTAACCCCTCCAAGCGCATCCACAAGCTTCTTGAAAAGCACCGCGCTGCAAATGAGGCTAACAAATAATTTTTATTGGGCTGTTGCATTGCAACAGCCCAATTTTTACTCTTTAATTATGTTGTACATTGAATTGAGAACTGCCCAAAGCTGCGGGAAATAACGCCTTATGTTCCACACTCCAAAGCCAACCAATCCGTAATCGGATACAATATCAAGCGCTCCTTTAACTGTTCTTGCATCCTCAAACCAAACTTCATATTCAACGGGACGCGGCGACTGTGAGGCTGTGAACGTAAAAAAAGGAGACACCGCTGCTTCGTCAAATTTGATCTCAGAACCAAAATCAGCTGCAAGCTGAACAGCTTCAGTGTTAGATACCGAAACAGCGGCCGATTCACCTTCTACGTACGGTAGCTTCCAGACGTAACCGTAATTCGGTATACCGAGGAGTATCTTATCAGGATCGATATTTCGAACGGCATATTCTACTACCTCTTTAACTTTGTTTTCCGGAGATATAGCCATAGGCTCACTGTATTTATATCCCCACTCGTAAGTCATCAAAAATGAATAATCCGAATTTTCACCCAACTCAGAGTAATCAAGTCCCTCGTAAAGTGAGCCTTGCATCCCATCAGAGGTTTTCGGCGAGAGATCTACGGTAAGAAATATATCTTCAGGATCAAGTTTACTACGCAGATCATTAATAAAATCAGAATATTTATCTGCATAGTCAGCACCAAGATATTCAAAATCAGCTTCTACACCCGAATAGCCCTTGCTGACAGCAGTAGTAACTATATTTTTTATATATTCATCGGTCAATTCAGCTGAAGCTAGAATTCTCTTGAAATTCTCCGAATTAAAGTTACCGCCTTCGGTTCTAGAAGATATTACCATAACCGGCTGTACGGAATAATATTTTGCAAGCTCAATGAGCCTACTGTCATCCGGTTCGACTAGTTTTCCTTCAGAATCTATGCCGTATGTAAAAATGCTTATGCGAGTAAGATAGGGAAGAGTTCTCCGAAGAACACTTTCTTCAGTTTCCGGATATGCAAAACCGCTTGCTATGACGTTTCCCATTTTCTTTTCTGGATAAATGATATTAAGGATCTGCCCCGGGATTATATCAGTTCCTCCGTCAAGCAGCGGATTATTTTGCCAAAGAGTTATAAGACTCTGCCCGAACAGTTCGCCGATCTTACTTAAAGTATCGCCGCTTTTTACGGTATATGTGATCATTGGATATAGAATAACAAGCGTTTGTCCGACTGCTATTCTGTCAGCATCGGTCAAAAAGTTATCGGAAATTATCCTTGTTGCGGGCACTGAATACAATTCTGCAATGCTCGCAACAGTTTCCCCTGCTTTTACAGTATGGATTATCATTTTTCCTCCGCAAAAATATTATTTGATAGTATATTATATGCTTATTTGGAAAATTTGCTATTGACATTTGTATTTAATATGTGTATAATACTACTGTTGCGTTAAAAGCAACATCAAAACGAAGGGGGGGAAAGAATAATGGCAGAGGTAAGAGTCAAGGAAGGCGAAAATCTCGACAGCGCCCTTCGTAGGTTTAAGCGTCAGTGTGCACGTTCCGGAGTACTTGCAGAGCTCCGTAAGAGAGAGCACTACGAGAAGCCCAGCGTTAAGCGCAAGAAGAAGTCCGAAGCTGCGAGAAAGCGCAAGTACAAATAATTGATTCTCACTAAACGCTCCGTTTTACGGAGCGTTTTTTCTTGCAAACAAAAAAAGCGCATAAGCGCTTTTTATTTAGCAAGTAAAATGATATCCCAAGCGGGACAAACGTCAGCTCGGAACATAGCAAATTTATAATGAGGATGAGATCTGTTGATCTGAAGCAAAAGATCAAATATATCATCCGTTTTATGATAGAGAGATACGTATAACGCGGGTCTATACAGATCAATTGTATTCTCAGCACCTTTTAACGCCTCAGACTCGCAACCTTCAACATCGAGCTTTATAAGGTCGATTTTTTCGTTCACAGCGCTGTCGATCGACGTTACCCGGACTTCGATGCCGTCTTCGGCAAAATGCGAACCACGGTTCTTTAAAGCAGCAAAATGAAGGATGCCGTCTTTTTCATGTAACCCCATCTGATTACAGACAACTTCTACACCCTCGCACTGTACATCTTTGAGCTTTCTGAAATTAGCGTCATCGGGCTCAAATGCTAGTATCTTGTTAATACTAGGAAAATCTTCACACATCGATATTACAGTATCTCCCCGATAAGCACCTCCGTCAATTGCGGTTCTGATATCACAGTCATTAAAAAATTCTGGATATATATAAGAATTAGTCTGCCCCAGGAACAGATGATCCGGATCCCAAGTAAGACAGTACGAAAGGATATCCCTAAAAAGCTCTCGAGAGCCTTCATCTGACAGAAGGGAATAAGCTCTGTTTATCCTATCCGAGTTTTCCGCATAATGCTCTGCAGTAAACAGCGCGCCCCCAAACAAAGGAAGATGAGGCATATAGACCTTTCCGCCTGCCTTGCGTACCCTTCCGAGGTACGAACGCATATCCTGGGATCTGCATCCGAAGCAGACAAGAGCAATAAAACCCTGCGGGTGCTTTAGCGCAACGTCGGACAAGGATAAAACTGTATAACCGAGAAACGTCTTTCCCGCACGGAAACCGTCACTTGCAAATACGCCTTCAACATTGATCCCGTATTCGTTACATACGTTCATCATCTTTTCAGCACCGTTGCCCATTCCGTAAAGATAAATGGGCAGAAAGGAATTTTTAATGGCTTCAATGGGAGAAGAGGGCAGTCCATCCGGAAAAATTTTATCGTACATACTTGACCTCGGGATGATTGTGATATAAAATAAACGAAAAGGAGTTGATATTATGGATTGTATTTTTTGTTCAATAATTGCAGGGGAGATTCCCTCAACAAAGGTTTGGGAGGACGAGTATTGCTACGCTTTCAGAGACATTAATCCTATGGCAAAAGAGCATATCGTTATCGTTCCCAAAGCTCATATCGAAAGCGCTGACAAGATCTACGCGGGAAACTCCGTATACGTTGCTAAGATCTTTGAAGCCATACCCAAGATGGCAGCTGAGCTTAATATCAAAGATGGGTACAGAATCATCACCAATATAGGTGAGCACGGATGCCAGAGTGTCAAGCATCTTCACTTTCATCTGCTCGGCGGTGAACAGCTTACCGAAAAGATCGTTTGATTATTATTTAAATTAGGGGACTGCATATGCAGTCCCTTAATTTATTTTACAAATTCTTCGTAAATGGCTTCAATAGCACGTACGTAATCGCTTTCATCAACACCGATTATGATATTGATCTCGCTGGAGCCCTGATCGATCATTCGAATATTTACGCCCTTTGCAGCGATAGCGCGGAACACTCTTCCGGCAGTACCCTTTGCGCTGATCATACCGCGTCCAACAACAGCAATAAGCGCAAGTCCATCCTCGACAGAGATGCTGTCGGGAGAAACGACCTTGGTAATATCCTTTATTATCGCATCCGTCTTGTCACCAAGCTCGGCATTTGAGACAACGATACCCATAGTATCGATTCCGGAGGGGAGATGTTCAAATGAAACGTTATGCTCCTCAAGAACTTCAAGTACCTTACGTCCGAATCCTATCTCTGAGTTCATCATATCTTTTTCAATATTGATGACAGAAAGTCCCTTTTTACCCGCAATACCTGTAATTACTGTCTCGTAATTATAATACTCACTTCTGGGAACGATCATAGTTCCTCTATCCTCGGGACGGTTAGTATTTCTGATGTTGATCGAAATACCCGCAGCGCGGACGGGGAATATGGCATCCTCGTGAAGAACGCCGGCTCCCATATATGAAAGCTCACGGAGCTCTCTGTAAGTTATCTCATCAATAGGCTTAGGATTATGGACTACTCGAGGATCAGCCATCAAAAAGCCGGAAACATCGGTCCAGTTCTCATAAA
>JAZQJQ010000031.1:0-2999 GCA_045541735.1 Eubacteriales bacterium | reverse complement strand
GGGTGCGGTTGTATAATGGGAGTATGTAGAGAATTGATGGAGGTGCGTTGTATGAAAAATGTGATCCATATCTTTGGGGCATCCGGTTCCGGAACAACGACACTTGGAAAAAAGATTTGCGAGGAATTCGGTTATAAACTGATGGATACAGACGATTATTTTTGGATGCCAACAGAACCGAAATACACAGTCAAGCGTCCTTGCGAAGAACGGATAAAACTGATGATGAAAGACATCAATAGTTTCGACAACGTTGTAATATCCGGTTCTCTTGTAGATTGGGGAGATGTTTTGATTCCCTACTTTACTTTAGCTATACGAATTGAAATTGAACCTACGGTACGCATTTCGCGATTGATACAACGAGAAAAAGAACGATATGGCAAACGTATTGAGCCGGGTGGAGATATGCATAGGCAACACTTGGAATTTGTTGAATGGGCAAAATCCTATGACACCGGAGGAATGAAAGTGAGAAGCAAAGTTAAGCATGATAATTGGCAAACCCTTCTTTCGTGCGAGCTTCTGCATTTGGACGGCGCCGATACGGTGGAAGAAAACATTATAAAAGTCAAAAGGGTTCTCTATAAACAAGCCTGATTTTCCATATTTGTAAACACACAAAGACGACACTTATAAGTGCCGTCTTTTGCTTTGCTTTTTGAGTTTTACTCCTCTGCGCCGAAGTTGCCGCAGTAATTATTAAAATACAATTGTAATCGTTGTTCCCTTGCCGACTTCGCTTTCAAGAGTTACCTTGCCGCCGTGGTACTGTACGGCGTGTTTTACGATAGATAGTCCGAGACCGGTGCCGCCGGTTTCTTTGGAATGGCTTTTATCTACACGGTAGAAGCGTTCAAAGATTCGGCTTTGATGTTCGGGGGCAATACCGATACCGGTGTCTTTTACAGAAACAACCGCACGACCATTTTCTTTACTGATTGTAATCGTTACCTTGCCGCCGTCCACATTGTAGCGGATAGCGTTATCGCAAAGATTATAAATAATCTCGTAAATATAACGGCGCACACCGAAAATGGTTTGCGGTTCACCCTCGATGCTAAGCGTAACATTTCTCTTGGTCGCCGATGCGGTAAGCACCTCAACGACTTCTTTGGCAACCTCTGTCAGTTCTACCGTTTCGGTTGCAGGCTCGTGGTTTTCATCAAGCTGAGAAAGGCGAATAATATCGTTGATAAGGGATACAAGTCTTGTTGCTTCCTTGCGGATGTTACCTACAAATCTCCCCGTATCTTCGGGTTTCACAAGTCCGTTTTCAAGCAGTTCTGCGCTTCCGATAATGGATTGAAGCGGTGTTTTCAGCTCGTGGGTAACGTTTGCTGTGAACTCCTGACGGTTTCGCTCGGCAAAAGCACGGTCGCTGATATCGAACACAAGAATAACCGCGCCGAGAACCTTGCCGTCTGACTCGATAGGATTGATGGTGAACTGATATTCGCTGCCGTTTCGTTCTTCGGTGTATTCGCTGTGGTTGCCGTCAAGGGCATTCCAGATCGCTTTGCTCATTTTGCTTGTGCGGTCAACGAGCAGGAAATCACTGCCCTTAACATCATTTTTAACGGCAAATATTTCCTTCGCCGCCGTATTCATACTGAGCACCATACCGTGTTCATCAAGGAGCACAAGACCCTCGTTCATCGAAGAAACAATCTGCTCAAATTCATCGGATTTACGGCGCAGGGTTTCCATTTGCGCTTTAATTTGCTTGTGCTGTCTGTGAACCTTGGTGAGTATGGGAGTCAGTTCTTCGTAGGTGCTGTTCTCGGAAGGATTCTCCAAATCAAGCTGCATCAAAGGCTCTGTTACCTTTTTTGCCATAGTGTGAGAAAGAATACCTGCAACGACCCCTGCAATCAAAATAATCGCAACAATGGCGGGGAGCATACCGAGGATCAATGCACCGACAGTAAGCTGACTTACAGAAATACGAAGCACGTCGCCATTTTCAAGACGAACGGCTTCATAAAAAGTCTTTTCGGTTAGAGTGGAAGAATTACGGGCGCTACTTCCTGTTCCGGTCTTAAATGCTTCGGCAATTTCCTCACGGTCGGCGTGGTTATCCATTTCAGAAGCCTTTACCTGTGTATCATAAAGCACCGTGCCGTCGGTATCCACAACGGTAAAGCGGAATACAGTGGAGTCGAAATTTTCAAAATATTCGACGCCGACTTCGTTGACGGTATCGGCTACAAGAGACAACTCAGCCTTTAACTGTTTTACTTGAGAATCGTTAAAATAATCATATAAAAAGCTTGTTGCAATGCCGATGCTCGCAAGAAGCACCACCAAAGCAACGATAAAAATGGAGCGAAATATTTTTTTAGTCATACCTCATTCTCCAATCTGTACCCAACACCGATAACCGTCTTGATCTGACCGCCGGCATTTCCGAGCTTTTGGCGAAGGGTTTTAATGTGCATATCAACTGTACGGGTTTCCCCGATGTAATCCATACCCCAAATTTCGCTCATCAGCTTATCTCTTGAAAATACCATATTCGGATTCTGCATAAAGAGCTTGAGCATCTCGAATTCTTTATGGGTAAGCTCAACCTTTTCACCGTCTGCAATAACTTTATGCTCATTTTCTTTTAATGTAATATTGCCTACTGTAATATCTCCCGTTACTTCTTCTTTTACGGTACGGCGAAGCACCGCTTTTACACGGGCAACCATTTCCATAACGCCAAAGGGCTTTACGAGATAATCGTCTGCGCCGGAATTAAGGCCGCCGATCTTATCCATCTCGGTGCCTTTGGCAGTCGCCATAATTACGGGAATATCTTTATATGCTGCGTCAGTTCGGAGCTTTTTAAGAATTTCAAGCCCGTCTGCTTCCGGCATCATAATATCAAGGATAATCAGTTCCGGAATTTCGGTCTTTAAGGCTTCAAGCATAGAAACACCGTCGGCAAAGCCGCGAGCCTTAAAGCCCGTTTGCGTGAGCGTATAAACCTCAATTTCACGGATGGTATTGTC
>JAZQJQ010000030.1:0-20438 GCA_045541735.1 Eubacteriales bacterium | reverse complement strand
CGAAACAAAATTGAGCGCACACTAAACTGTATGCGCTCATGGTGGGAACAACAGGGCTCGAACCTGTGACCCTCTGCTTGTAAGGCAGATGCTCTCCCAACTGAGCTATGCTCCCGTTTTGACCTTAGTCGCTTAGTGTCTCTCACCCGGCGACGAGAGTTATTATAGCACAAGGGTTTTAAAATGTCAACACCTTTTTTTAATTTTTTTGAAATTATTTTTGCTTTTTTTCGGTACGTTTTTTAGGGAGATTTTTGTGAGTTTTCGTTATGCGTTTTTTGACTATTCCGCATCCAATTTTTTCAAGTTTTTCTCCAAGAGTATAGTAAGTTCCGTGAAGAAAAGCGGCAAGATCTGCACGTTCCATATGTATCTTTCCTTCGATGTCAAAGAGCTTTTCGGATACGTTTACAGCAACTATATCAGCAAGAAACATATCGTGACTGCCCAAGGGAATTACGTCAAACACCTTGCATTCTATGGAAACGGGACATTCAGCTATCATCGGCGCATCTATCAGCGTTGCCTCTTCCTTTGTAAGCGCGCACTCTTTGAACTTATCCACCTTCGCTCCTGTGTACGTTCCGCAATAATCTGCAGCACCTACAAGAGAAGCAGGGGTCAAGTTGATAACAAACACGCCGCTTTCCTTTATTATATTATGGGAAAAGCGCGAATCGCGTATCGAAACGTATGTTTTGGGCGGGCGGGTGTTTATCGTACCCGTCCAAGCGGCAGTGAATATGTTATCTTTTTCCCCCAGTCTGCAGCTTACCATAACGGGCGGAAGCGGCCCGAGCATTGCAGACCCTTTTAAAGTTCTTTTCATAGCACCTTATCACACGCACGTCTAACAAGAAGTTAGATAGACTTGCGTTTTATCTTATTTGTTATTAGATGAATTTCTTAATATCTCTATTACTCGTTTAAAATTGCCGGGCAGCTCTGCTATAAAGCTCTTTTCCTCACCCGTTTTCGGATGTACGAGCCTAAGCTCTGCTGCGTGAAGCATCTGTCCGGGAATCAGCGCCTTATGCTTATTCTCAAACGGAGAGTTTGCAGGGGAGTAAACGGAATCTCCCATAAGCGAATGCCCAACAGAAGCCATATGCACACGGATCTGATGTGTTCTGCCGGTTTCAAGCTCCAATCGAAGCAGTGTCCAGCCGTCATAGCGTTCAACAACGTAATAACGCGTTGCCGCTTCCCTACCGTCAGGCATTATTGCCATTTTTTTTCGGTCTTTCAGGCTTCTGCCGATCGGTTTATCTATTCTGCCGTTTTCATCTTTGATATTTCCCCTGACTATCGCATAATAAACGCGGCTCATTGTCTTATCCTTGAGCTGCGCGGAAAGCGCTATGTGTGCTGCATCGTTCTTGGCAACAGCGATAAGACCGCTCGTATCCTTATCGATACGATGAACGATACCGGGTCTCAACTCTCCGCCGACCCCCGACAAACTGCTCCCGCAGTGCGCAAGAAGCGCATTGACAAGTGTTCCGTCGGGATTACCCGCCGCAGGATGTACCACCATACCGACAGGTTTATTTATAACGATGATATCACTGTCCTCATAGACTACGTCAAGCGGTATTTCCTGCGCTACAGCCTTGCATTCGACCGGAGCAGGCTCGTCGAAACTTATCTCGTCTCCGATGCTTACAACGTTTTTTTTGGTCGCCGCTTTGCCGTTGAGAAACACCAGACCTGCCGTAATATGCTTTTCCGCAGATGAACGGCTGATTCCTGCGGCAGCAGCAAGAAAAACGTCAAGCCTCATACCGCGGCTTTCTTCTCCCACGGTAAAGATCATTGTTTTTCCTCCGATTTCGCTTTTTTAATTTTCTCCTCCCTTGCTGCAATGGGAAGATCAACAAATATCAGCCAAACGATCATCAGCGCAGCACCCACGGTAACGCACATATCCGCAAAATTAAAGACCGGGAAATCGATAAAGAGAAAATTAATAAAGTCCACCACATAGCCGATAAGCACACGGTCTATCATATTACCCACTCCCCCCGCAACTATCAGGGTAAAGGCAGTAATACTTAGCGGATGCAGGTTTTTTCGGTTTTTTGCAAGATAAATCATTATTGCAACTATCGCAACGGTTGACGTGAGCATAAACACCCAACGGTGATCCTGCAACATACCCCAAGCCGCACCGGGATTCTCGTGATACGTAAAGCCGATAATGCCGGGTATAAAGACCTTGGCAGGACTTTCACTGAGATAAACCACAGCAAGCCACTTTGTAAGCTGGTCGAGAGACACAAGAACGCAAATGCTTAAAAATATCAAAAACATAAAACACCTTAATTTACGTCAAGGCTGTTGCAACGAATCACAACAGCCTTGACCGATAGTTATTTACTTATTAAGGGTAGCGCGGCAACGGGGACAGAGATGACCCTCGCCATCCTCGAAACTCTCCTCGGTGAACATCCAACAACGGTCACACTTAACACCGTCGGCGGGTTCTACCTTAACTGCAAGTCTTGCGCCGTCCTCGCTGAAGGCATCGGCGCAGCCGCCCTTAACGAGAGTGCAGGCAGAAACAATGAATACTGTCTTCAGTTCCTCTGCATCAAACGCGGAAAGGATGCCGTAAGCCGCTTCATCCTCGGTATAAACTGCGATCTTAGCTTCAAGGCTCTTACCGATAAGCTTTTCCGCACGGGCAACCTCAAGCGCTTTCATAACCTCGTCGCGCAGATTGAAGAGCAGCTCATACTTCTCCTCTACGTCTGCATAAGCCTCAAGAGATACATCGTACTCTGGCATACCTGCAAGCAGAACGTGCTCTGCATCGTCCTCTGCACGGTGCTTCATAGAGGTCCAGATCTCGTTTGAGGTGAATGCAAGCATAGGAGCAAGCAGACGGGTCATAGCGTCGAGAATGTAGTACATTGCGCTCTGGCCGCTTCTACGAGCAACAGAATCCTTAGCTTCGCAATACATTCTATCCTTCGTAATATCAACGTAAAGCTTGGAGATATCAACAGTGCAGAAATTATTGATCTCGCGGTATACGGTGTGGAACTCGTACTCCTCGTAAGCGGCGCGGCAAGCCTTTATCAAGCGGTTAGCGCGGCAAACTGCCCACTTATCAAGGGGAAGAAGCTCACTTGCGGGAATAATATCTTTATTGGGATCGAAATCGTCGCCGACGTTTGCAAGAAGGATACGTGCGGTATTACGAACCTTACGGTAAGTCTCGGATAGCTGCTTGAATATAGCCTCGGATGCACGTACGTCTACACGGTAATCGGAGGAAGCGACCCAAAGTCGGACAAGGTCTGCTCCGTACTTTTTGATAAGATCAAGGGGAGAAACGGAGTTGCCGAGGGACTTGTGCATTGCCTTGCCCTCGCCGTCAACTACCCAACCGTGGGTAAGGACCTGCTTATAAGGAGCGCATTCCTTTCCGGCGCCGATAGCGCTGAGCAGAGAGGACTGGAACCATCCGCGGTATTGGTCGGCACCCTCAAGATAGAGGTCAGCGGGATAGCTGTGAAGTTCTCTGTTAAGAACAGAGAAATGAGTCGTACCGGAATCGAACCAACCGTCAAGAGTGTCGGTCTCCTTGTAGAAATGAACACCGCCGCAATGAGGACAAACAAATCCTTCTGGCAGAAGCTCAGCTTCGGTCTTTTCGAACCAGGCATTGCTTCCGCACTCAGCGAAGATATCCGCAACCTTTGCGATAGTCTCGGGAGTGCAGATAGGCTTCTTGCACTCGGAGCAGTAAAATACGGGAATTGGAAGACCCCAGTGGCGCTGACGGGAGATACACCAGTCGGCGCGCTCGCGTACCATCTGAACTATGCGCTCGCCGCCCCAAGCGGGGATCCACTCAACGTTCTCGCAAGCCTTTACGGTAGCATCGCGGAAGTCTGCAACGGAGCAGAACCACTGAGGAGTTGCACGGAAGATGATAGGGTTCTTGCAGCGCCAGCAGTGAGGATAGGAGTGCGTGATCTTCTCGGAAGCGAACAGTGCACCGCTTTCCTGCATATCGGCAAGGATAGCATCGCCTGATTCGGCATAGTACATACCTGCATACTTTCCGCTGTCCTCGGTCTGATATCCGCGGTCATCCACAGGAACGATTATATCAATGTTATAATTCTTGCAGGTGCGGTAGTCGTCTGCACCGAAGCCGGGCGCGGTGTGTACGCATCCGGTACCGCTATCCATAGTAACGTAATCTGCGTTGCAGAGGATGCTGCGGCGGTCAAGGAATGGATGCTCTGCTTCCATAAGCTCAAGATCTGAGCCGCGAAGCACCTTTACTACCTCGTAATTCTCTACTCCGCCGGCCTTCATGGTCTTTTCAAGAAGAGCCTCGGCAACGATATAATTCTCACCGTTATCTGCCTTTGCCACAACGTAGCTCTCTCTGGGGTGTACGGCGATCGCAAGGTTTCCGGGAAGAGTCCAAGCGGTCGTGGTCCAGATGATAAAGTAGGTATTTGCGGTATCAACACCGTCGAGCATTCCCTTATCGTCTGCAAGGCGGAACTTAACGTAGATAGAAACGCACTCGTCGTCGCTGTACTCGATCTCTGCCTCTGCAAGAGCGGTCTCGTCCTTAGGGCACCAATATACGGGTTTGAGCCCTTTGTAAATGTATCCGTTCTCGTACATCTTACCGAATACGCGGACCTCTTCTGCCTCCATTTCGGGAGACATAGTGAGATAGGGATGCTCCCAATCTCCCACAACGCCGAGGCGCTTGAAATCGTTCAACTGAAGATCAACGAAATTCTGTGCAAACGCATGGCACGCGCTGCGGAACTCCGGAATAGACATCTTCTTTCTGTCGAGCTTATTCTTTTTGATTATAGCGCTCTCAATAGGCATACCGTGGTTATCCCAGCCGGGAACGTAGGGGGTGCAATAGCCGGTCATAGCCTTATACTTAATGATAAAATCCTTGAGTATCTTATTGAGCGCGTGGCCCATATGGATGTAGCCGTTAGAAAAGGGAGGACCGTCGTGAAGAATGAAGGTCTTGTTTCCCGCATTCTTTTCGAGAAGCTTTGCGTAAATGCCCAACGTCTCGTCTTCTTTGAGCATCTCGGGTTCTCTCTGAGGGAGATTGGCTCTCATAGAAAATTCGGTTTTGGGAAGATTGAGTGTACTTGTGTAATCTGCTGCCATTTTATAGCTCCTGTATGTCAGAAGAATTTTTTCTGTTTTTTTGTAACCGCGGCTCCTGCCTCGGCATTTGCATTGTTAAGTCTTTCCTTAACTGCGGAAAAGCTCTTTGTCGAGCTCGCACTTCCGGCAGGCTCGCGTGTTATTTTAAGTCCCGTTGTAAAAGCAAATTCTTCGGGTTCGGTTGTTTTCGGTGTTTCTGTTTTCGGGGTATTCGGTTCTTTTTCGGATATTTCAGACTCTGCCCCGTTAATTGCTGCGGGAACGGTAAATTCAACCGTAGCCTCCGCATCGACGGGTCTTTTTTCCGTGACGGGCTGCGCCGTTTTCGGGGTTTCTGTTTTTTGGGGTTTAATATCCGCCGGCGCGGTCTTTACCGCAATAGGCTCGGCATCAATTGAGGAAAGGGAGGTGATATGAGCCGAATAAAGCTCAAAAAGCGTATTTTTAAACACGTCCACCTTGTTACACAGATCATTATACTCCGCAGTCTTTTCCGCGATCTTAGCATCGATACGCAAAAGGTCGGAAAAGCTGCCGTTACCTGTGCGCTGTGCTGCGGTAGCGTTCTTTGCATTAGCAATTATCGTTGCTGCTTCCTCTTCCGCCTCTTTTACGATGCTCTCTGCATTTCTTGACGAGCTTACAAGCGCTTCGTGTCTTGCGGAAAGCTGGGAAAGCCGGTCTGCAAGCTCGGCATTCTCATTATAGAGAGTGTCGTATTTCTCGAGAAGCATCTCGATATAATCCTCAACCTCGGATATATTGTATCCGCGCAGGGATATGGAAAATTCTTTGTTTCTGATCTCTTCGGGAAGATTCATAGTGTCCTCCTGATAATCATTTGTATTTTTCCGCCAACAGGCGGTATCTGCCTTTTTTATTCTGTTCCGAAACCGACAGCACGCGGAATTTTCCGTATCCGCGCACGGAAATAATATCTCCGTCGCACACTATGCTGTCCGGTTTTTGCACCGTTCGACCGCCGCATTGCACAAATCCCGACTGTACTGCCGTTTTCGCCTTTTCCCTTGCCATGCGGCACAGTGAACCGACAACTGCATCAAGCCTCGGCGCCGGCACGGTATCCGACATAGCTTCAAATTCCCTTTTTGGGATAAGCGTTTCAAGCTCGCAAAAAGATATCTCGCGCGTTTTTACACTATCTCTGCCAACGCGCTCAAGCGCCTGCATAATAAGATCTCCCACGGGTCTGTCACACACGATATAGGCGGTACTGCCGCCGTTGGTGCGTATATCACCGCAGGCATCGCGCTCTATGCCGAGGTTAAGCACGGCACCGAGCCAATCGCGGTTTGTGAGTTCTCTGTAGCCGCTGCCCTTCAGCTCTACGGCACATATCGGATCGCCGAAATACACCTCCGGAACCGAGCAAGGCTCGCCAAGCTCCGAAACCGGCATAAGTCTGTCGGGAAGGAAAAAAGCCTTTTTACGTTCGGCTTCCCCATAACCGCCCCACAGAAAAAGTCTTTCCGTCTCGCCCATAGAACGGGCAAGGGATATAAGCTCCGTCTGCTCGGCATACGAAAGGAAAGCTCCGCACGAGGGCACCCCGTTCGCGGCGCGGCGCAAAAGCTCGCCTCCCCGCGCAATAAACAGCGCCTCCGCCTCTCTGTCACGCTCTCTCATATCACAAAAACACCACGTAAACGATAGATAGGATAAACATAGAAAGCATACCGGGAATATCTATTATCATATCGTCCGACCAGCCAAGGTTATCAAAAAGCACGCGCATAGGCAGTATGAACACCTCGGTAATGGTAACGGCAAAAAACATCAGCGGCATTCCATCGTCCGCTCCAAGCAGATTGAGTATGCAACGGAGCAGATAGAGCCAAATTACGGCCTGAAGGAACAGATCGACCGACTGACAAAATAGTAAAGTAAGATCGTTCACTTTTTACCTGCAAGGTCTTAGACGGTCAAAAACACCGTCTGAATAAAAAGCCACGCTGCCCGCGCCAAAAAAGCTCGGGCAGCAAGGCGCCGCGGGAGCTTACCGCTGCCCGCCGTTATTTTGTTTTCAGAACTTAAAGCTATCCTCTGCGGCAGCCTCTTCATCTGCAGCCGCACGAGCGGCATCGGTCATAGGATCGCCGGTAACGGTCACGTTGCCGGGAGTGATAACGTAAGTATTGTTGGAAACTTTGCGGATGTCACCCTTGATCGCAAAAGCAACTCCGGAAAGGAAGTCGATAAGTCTCTTTGCAGTATCTTTGCCTGCCGCCTCAAGGTTAAGCACAACGGTACGGCGGTTGAGCAGATGGTCTGCGATCTGATCTGCGTTCTTGAAAGACTCGGGACGAACTACCTTGAGCTCGATCGCGTTGCCGGAAATGTTTACGGGAGCTGCAGAAGCCTCGGGTGCATAGTTATCGTCATCCATCATTGCATCGTCGTCAGCCTCGGGTGCATACCCCATATCATAATCTTCGCCGTAGGTGTCCTGATCGTAATTCTCGTCCTCTCTGGAATAGCGCTTTAAAAGATCCTTGAATCCCATTTTATCCTCCGAATATGTTAAATATTTTTTATTTTTTAAAAACAGCCCTGCCGACACGCACGATATCAGCGCCTTCCTCTATGGCAATTTCGAAGCTTTCGCTCATTCCCATAGACAAAATCGGCATTTTTGCATAGCTACCTATATTATGCGGTTTTTTTTGAAAAAAGTCAATAAAAATATTATAAGTTTCTCTAAAATATTTTCGATAATCTTCAACATTTTCGCAGTTTGGCGCCATTGTCATCAATCCGCGAAGATTTACGTGTGAAAATCCGGATAAAAGTTCGGCAAAAGCGGGAAAATCCTCAGGCATTATTCCGCCCTTCTGCGGTTCCCTTCCGCTGTTTATTTCGCAAAGAACGTCTGTCACCACGCCGGCGTTTGCAGAATGCTTTTCTATAGCTTCGGCAAGCCGCACAGAATCAAGAGAATGAATAAGACTTACTTTACCTACTATACTTTTCACCTTGTTTGTCTGCAGACTGCCGATAAAATGAAGCTCTGCCTTCTTATCAAGCATATCGTACTTTTCAAGAAGCGACGGAACTCTGTTTTCCCCGAACATCTCAACTCCGAGCGATGCCGCGTAATTCATTTCCTCAGCCGTTGCGTACTTTGAAGCAACAAGCAAGCGCGGAACGTTCCCCTTGCGTGAACGTCTCGCCGCCGCCTCCATCCTTGCACGTATCTCGGCAAGGTTTCTGTCTATATAAGAAAAATCGCGATCTTCCATATTACCTCATTCTATTATCATACCGTGATAGAGTCCCGTACCCGAAATTATGATGCTGTCGTAAAGGCCGAGGGCTCCGAAAAGCACGACCTCCGTCTCATATACGTTGCCGTCCTTATCCTTCGCCTCGGTCATAACAGTTACGGGGTCGCCGTTTTCCTTGACGTAAGCATATCCGTCCACAGTTCCCATAACGTCGATGACGCGGAAAAGCACGGTGTTTCCGAACATTGCGTAAACGCCCTCGCGCCCGTCAACGTATCTTATTGCGGAAACGGGAACGCGAAGACCGTTGTACGTTTTTGTTTTTACCGATACGTTATGCATACGCACCATCTCAAGATCCGCGGGAAGCTTGTCGCTTTCAAAGATAAGAAGCGCCCTCTCCCCTTCTTCAACCGTTCTGTCGAGCAGCATATCGAGTTTGAGTCCGCCGCAATCGGTAAACTCCAGCTCGTAATAAATTCCCGTCAAATAATCGGCAAGCTTTGACGTTTCGGTTTCTATCACAAGATACCATTTGCGTGATGCACAAAGCTTTCCCACTGCATATTTCCCATTCTCTTCTGCCGAGCGGGACGCTGTGATAGCATCAAGCGCAGACGGAGTCAGCGTTTCGAGATTTTTAAGAGTATAAAACGATTCCCCTCCGTCGCACGCGCTGTAGAAATATCCCGCAAAAGGGGCATAGACACGGGAATTCTCTCCTGTAAGTTTTGCAGAAAGCTGAGCTTTTTCCGCCTTGAGCACCTCAAGCTGAGAGGTATACCCGGTCTGCGACGAGAAGACAAGGTTTTTTCGGTTCAAAAGCACAAGAAGCTCCTCGCTGAGCGAGTTTGCCTTTGCATATTCTCCGTTCGCAAGCGCATCCCGGAGCTGCGCAATATGCACTGATATGCTGTTTTCAAGCGCCTTTGTATAGGAAACCGAAACGTTCTCCCCGACAGCCGAGCGTTCAAGCACGGATATACGCGCATCAATCTCTCTGAGGCGGGCGGTAACATTCTCGCTGTCCTCTTCCATATAGGCGGTAAGCAGCAGATCGCCCGCAGCTACCCGTTCGCCGTCTACGCGGTCTGCATCTACGGCACCGCCGTACTTCGAATAGAGCACCGTTTCGTCACGGAACATATACCCCACGGTATCAAACCGCACTTCTGCAGATGCCGCAAGCGCGGGAGTGACCGTTATCTCTCCCTCAAAGCCGCCCGCCGCATGCCAGCACACGTAGTAGACAAGTCCCAAAAGCACAGCAGAAAGAACCGCGCCTATCAGCATCCCTCTCAGGTATACCGTATCAAATATATCGGAAAAGCGTTTTTTTCTCCGCGGCTCCGTTTTTTTGTTTTCCGTCCCCGGGGACGGACGTTCGTTTCTGTTATTCATCTATCAAGCTCCAACAGCTTTGCGGCCTCGTCGGCTATTTTATCTATGCTTTTTCTTTTGCCGTTTTCGTCAACGTACAGATGCTTTGCATACGGCAGCGCGGCATACCAGGTGGTCTGTCTCTTTGCATATCTGCGTGTAGCATATGTAAGACGCATTACGGCATCCTCGCGGCTTTCCTTTCCGTCAAGATACAAAAACAGCTCCTTGTATCCTATTGCCTGCGCGGCGGCGGCACATTTTTCAAAAACTCCCTGTTTGCGCAGATGCTCGGTTTCCTCGGCAAGACCCATATCAAACATTTTTCTTACACGGTTTTCGATAACTGCGCTTCTCAGTTCTCTGTCCGAGTAATCCAGTGCTACAACGCCATAATCCTTCACACATACGCGTTGAGGGGTTTCTTTATCCAGTTCCGTCTTTGTTTTACCGCTGACCTCTATCATCTCAAGCGCGCGTATTACCCTGCGCACGTTATTTACGTGCATGCTTTTTGCCGCTTCAGGGTCAAGCTCTTCAAGCCGCCGGTACATAGCCTCAGCTCCTATCTGCACACACTCCGCCTCAAGTCTTGCGCGCACGGCTCCATCCCTAGCACCCGTATCCGGCAATCCGCCGCGGAGAAAGCAATCGAGATAAAGTCCCGTGCCTCCGCAGATAACGGGCATTTTTCCTCTCTCCAATATCTCCGCCTCGGTCTTTTCGCAAAGCGAAGAATACTCAGCCGCGGAAAACGGCTCCTCGGGATCAAATATATCTATCAGGTGGTGTTTTATTCCCCGTTTTTCAGCTTCCGTCGGTTTTGCGGTACCGATATCGCAACCGCGGTACACAAGCATCGAATCACAAGAGATGACCTCGCCGCCGTATCTTACGGCAAGCTCTGTTGCAAGGTCGCTCTTGCCCGAGGCGGTAACACCCGCCACAGCAATTCCGGTCATATATTCTCCGTATCAGTTGATGTTGTTTTCTTTGCAGTAGGCGCCTATCTCCGCAAGGCCGGGAAGACCTTCGACACCTCCACCCTTTTTTTCAAGCACAGCGAGCGCGACAGCAGCGTATTTGGAGGCGATCTCCATACTTTTTGTTTGCATGTAAGTATAAGCAAGCGCCGCCGTAAACACCGGCACAGCACCCACTGTCTCGGATGAGTTCTCAGCCCTGTTCGGGGCAATGCTGCAGTATTTTCCGTCGTATACGTACACTCCGCGCTCGCTCAGTTTCATTACGACGTATTTTGTCTTTATCAGAGATGCAAGCTTAACGGCGCATTTGAGGCAGTTTTCCATCGAATCGGGCATTATACGCGCGATCCGGTATGCCTGCGCCTCGTCACAAACAAATGCCTCACATCCGCAAATGTCCCCAAATGGATATGCAGCATTTGACTTGGCGGCATCAAGAAACAACGGAACATCCTGCAGATCCGCCATTTCGGCAATGTACGAAATATGCTCCGAAGGCAAGTCAAGCGATGCACAAACACAGTCGGGACGGCTTGAAAAGGCTTCTTCTATGAAGCTGTGCCTTATCGCATCAAACGCACCGGGGTAGAATGCGCCGCGCCTCGTTCCGTTATCCTCGGCAAGGGTCATAAGAAACGCTGTGGGAAGATGCTTATCCGTATACACACAATCAAGCGAAACGCCCTTATCGCGGCAAAACCGCGCAAGCATATCACCGTATCTGTCGCCGCCGATGCAGGTGCAAAGCGAGCTGTGCGCACCGAGCTCCGCTATCGCGGCGGCACAAACGAGTCCAAACCCACCGGGAGTTATCTCTCTGTCCCCGCGCTCGACCGTTACTTCGTTTACAAGAGGGATCTTCGCCAGATTGCAGGTAAATTCAATTTGAGTATTACCGACGGTCAAAAAAGTTTTTTCCATAAAGCGCCCCCCTTTAATCAACAGCAAACGCGTACAAGTATCCAAATTATATTGTACCATAGGATCTTTATGAAATCAATAGCTATATTCGCAAAAAGGGCCGGCTTGCATATTGCAATCCGGCTCTTTTTTACTCCTCTATATGCTCCACAGCCATGCTTATTATGGAACGTACGTGTTCATCGGCAAGTGAGTAAAACACCGCCTTACCTTCTCTGCGGCATTTTACAAGTTTCGTTCGTTTCAGAACGTTCAGCTGATGCGATATAGCGGATGCCGTCATATTCAGCACAACGGCAAGATCGCACGTGCACACCTCCGCTTCGAAAAGCACAAACAGTATCTTCATTCTTGTGGAATCGCCGAATATCTTGAAAAGCTCCGCAAGATCGAAGATCTTCTCATCATCCGGCATTTTTCTCTTTACCTCGTAAAGCAGTGCGGGATGTACGTCGTTCTCCCCGCAAAGATCGCCATATCTGTTGTCGCTCATATCATTTCTCCTTTGCTTTCATAGCTCTCATCGCATTAAGCACTGCAAGCACCATAACGCCGACATCAGCAAATATTGCCATCCATATACCTGTAACACCGACAGCACCGAGGACAAGACATATCAGCTTGACTCCGATAGCGAGAACGATATTCTGGTACACTATCCCCATAGTGCGCTTTGCTATCGTTATTGCCTTTACAGTCTTTTTCGGGTCATCGTCCATTATTACAGCATCCGCCGCTTCAATCGCAGCGTCACTGCCAAGGCCGCCCATAGCTATACCGATATCCGCACGGCGGATGACCGGAGCATCGTTTATTCCGTCGCCCACAAAAAGAGTATACCCCTTTACGCCCGACATGATATTTTCAAGAGCGCTTACCTTATCTGCTGGCAAAAGACTGTTCATAACCTCATCGGCTCCCACGGCGCGCGCAACACGCTCCGCTTCCTTTTGAGTGTCTCCGGTAAGCACGCACACTTTCAAAACTCCCGCTTTCTTTAAGGCATCTGCAATATTTTCGGCACTGTTTTTCAGCCTATCCGATATAGTTATACTGCCCGCAAGCTCACCGTCGACGGAAACGAACACCTCTGCACTAACCTTCGAATCAGAGCAGGAAATACCGTTCAGTTCCATCAAACGGGAGTTGCCCACAGAGACGTTTTTTCCTTCTATAACGGCAGTAACACCGCAGCCCGCGTGCTCGGTTACCGACTGAGCTTGTATCGTGATATCCTTTCCGTATGCCCGTCTCAAGCTGACGGCGATAGGATGGGTTGAGCTGCTCTCGGCTATTGCGGCATATTCAAGCACCGCCTCGGCGCTCAAAGACATTCCCTTTACCTCAACCACTTCAAACGCGCCCTCTGTAAGCGTACCCGTTTTATCAAACACCGCACATTTTACAGAGGCGAGTCTTTCAAGTGAATCCGAGCCCTTTATCAGTATACCGCTCCGGCCTGCGCTTCCGATAGCTGCAAAAAACGTCATAGGTATGCTTATCACAAGCGCACACGGACAGCTTATAACAAGGAAGCTCAGCGCACGGTATACCCACGTGCCCCAATCTGCCCCTCCGCCAAATATCGCTCCGGCAAGAGGCGGAACGATCGCAAGCAACAACGCAAAAATACATACCGCAGGCGTGTAATATCTCGCGAATTTGGAGATAAACCTCTCAGACTTGGATTTTCGCTGTGCCGCGTTTTCTACAAGGTCAAGTATCTTTGCCGCCGTAGATTCTCCGTAAACCGAAGTTGCGCGAATATCGATAACTCCGCTTATATTTACACATCCGCTTTGCACGGCGCTCCCCTCGCATATATCGCGCGGCATGCTCTCGCCCGTAAGCGCTGAAGTGTCAAGCAAGGAAACACCGGAGATAACGACCCCGTCAAGCGGGATCTTATCACCGGGTCTTACTCTTACGGTATCGCCGATACTTACTTCCTCCGGAGATACAGCACACACGTTTCCGTCTTTATCCAGCAAATTTGCGCAATCGGGTCGAAGGTCCATCAGCTCCGCAATGCTGCGGCGGCTCCTACCGACCGCAATACTTTGGAACATCTCACCGAGCTGATAAAAAAGCATAACGGCACATGCCTCGGTATATTCACCGAGTATCATGGCTCCAACGGTTGCAGCAGCCATAAGCAGATTTTCGTCAAACGGCTGAAATGCAATTATTCCCCGCACGGCCGAGAGAAGAATATCATATCCTATAACAAGATACGGTAAAACAAACAGCGCAATGCGCAAAGCCCCTTCCGAAGGCAAAACCACAGCAATTGCCGTCAAAACCGCTGATATTGCCAGCCTGCAGAGCATCTTTTTCTGTTTTTTCGTCATCAAAATTCAATCTCGCAGTCCCGCTCGATCTTTTTGCAGATCTTAAGCACCTTTTTCATTGTCTCGCGCTCGTCGGCACCATCTTCAAACTCCACGGTCATCTTCAAGGTCATAAAGCTGATGCGCACGCTTTTGATGCCCTCCACCTTCAGCGATGCCGACTCCATCTTGTTTGCACATCCCGCACAGTCCACCTCGATATTATATGTCTTTACCATAGCAACTCCTCAAATTTACATTTGAACAATCGTTCAATCGTTGATATTATACATTTATATTCCCTGCTTGTCAAGGATATTCTTAATCTTTTGTAACATAATTTTAACATTTGAATGGGGCAAATAATATTGCATTTTCCCGAATTAATTGGTAAAATATATATGAGAACCGATAAAGGAGGTTTTACACTATGTTCTTCAACAAAAACGAAAAACCCGATACCCTAAAGACCGTACTTGCCATCGTAGGCGCAGTTGTTGCCGTTGCCGGCATCGCCGCCGCTGTTACGGCCATAGTTAAAAGCATAAATAAAAAGCTTGCAGCAAAGGCCGAGGACGAGTGCTTCTGTGATGATTGCTGCGGTGAGTGTTGCTGCGAGGATGCATTCTGCGGCGAACCCTGCACCGTCGAAGACCCCGTTACCGTAGTAGCGGAAGGCCGCGAGGTCACCTGCGAAGCAGAAAGCGGAGAAAGCATCTGATTAGTCTTAAACCGACGCGTATTAAAAATACCGCATACGGAAGATCCGTATGCGGTATTTTTTGTTTCATTATCTTGCCTTGGTCGCGATCTCAACTGCGAGTTTGGCGAGGAAGTCGTTAAGGGGCATCGTTTCGTTGGTTCCTTCCTTGCGGTTACGCACGGCAACTGTGCCGTCCGCAGCTTCCTTTTCGCCCACTACAACGGCATAGGGGATCTTCTGAAGCTGAGCTTCGCGGATCTTATAGCCTATCTTTTCATTGCGGAGGTCCGTCTCAACGCGCACGTTCATATTCTCAAGTGCAGCTGCAACCTGCTTTGCGTAATCTGCGCAAGCATCGCTTATTGGCATTACACGCACCTGAACGGGAGCAAGCCAAGTGGGGAACGCGCCCGCGTATTTCTCAATAAGAAGCGCAAGAGTACGCTCGTAGCATCCCATGGAGGTGCGGTGGATGATGTAGGGCAGCTTCTGCTTATCGTCGCTGTCGGTGTAGTACATACCGAACTTCTCCGCAAGCAGCATATCTATCTGAATAGTAACGATGGTATCTTCCTTACCGAACACGTTTTTGCACTGAATATCAAGCTTAGGTCCGTAGAATGCAGCCTCATCGATACCGATCTCGTAGTCAAGACCGATATTGTCAAGTATGCGCTTCATTACGCTCTGAGCCTCATCCCACTGTTCAGCCGTTCCCTCATACTTTGCGGTATTGTTGGGATCCCACTGCGAGAAGCGGAACGTGCAGTCCTCAAGAAGACCAAGTGTATCGAGGCAGTATTTTGCAAGCTCGAGACAGCCGCGGAACTCCTCTTCCAGCTGATCGGGGCGAAGAACAAGGTGTCCCTCGGTGATCGTGAACTGGCGGACACGGATGAGTCCGTGCATCTCGCCCGAATCCTCGTTACGGAACAAAGTAGAGGTCTCGCCGTAACGGAGAGGGAGCTCACGGTAGGAACGCTTCTTTGCAAGGTATGCCTGATACTGGAAGGGGCAGGTCATAGGACGGAGAGCAAAGCATTCTTTGGTCTCGTCGTTAGGATCTCCGAGAACGAACATACCGTCAAGATAATGATCCCAGTGACCGGATATCTTATAAAGCTCGCGCTTCGCCATGAGGGGAGTTTTGGTAAGCAGATAGCCGCGCTTCTGCTCCTCGTCCTCGATCCATCTCTGCAAAGTCTGGATAACGCGGGAGCCCTTGGGAAGTATTATAGGAAGTCCCTGTCCGATAACGTCAACGGTGGTGAAAAGCTCAAGCTCGCGGCCGATCTTGTTATGGTCGCGCTTTCTTGCCTCCTCTACCTGCTCGAGATAGGCTTTAAGTGCATCCTTTGAAGGATATGCGGTACCGTAGATACGCTGAAGCATCTTGTTATCGGAATTTCCGCGCCAGTATGCACCGGTGCAGCTGGTAAGCTTGAATGCCTTAACAGCACCTGTGGAGAACAGATGGGGGCCTGCGCAAAGATCGGTAAAATCGCCCATACGGTAGAAGGATATCTCCTCGCCCTCGGGAAGCTCGTTAATAAGTTCCACCTTGTAAGGCTCATCCTTCATAAACTCAAGTGCCTCGGCACGGGGCAGAGTAAAACGCTCGAGGCGGAGATTTTCCTTAACGATCTTCTTCATTTCGCCCTCGATAGCGGCAAGAATATCCTGAGAGAATGCAATCTCGGAATCGAAATCGTAATAAAAGCCGTTGTCAACTGCGGGTCCGATAGTAAGCTTTACGTCGGGGTAAAGTCTCTTTACCGCCTGTGCAAGCACGTGGCTTGCAGTGTGCCAGAAGGTCTTTTTTCCCTCTGTATTATCAAAAGTGTAAAGTACTGCCTCGCAGTCGCATGCAAGGGGGGTGGTAAGGTCAACTACCTTGCCGTCAATGCCTGCGCAAAGCACCTCTCTTGAAATAACGCCTGCAGCGGCGGCAGCATCGTACACCGTCGTATTTTCCGCCACTACAGCGGAAACGTCTCCGAATCTTACGTTGATCATAATGATCTCCTTTCTTTTCTATGCAAATGTTATAAATATCATATTTTCCAGTTGCGGTCGATAAGACGCGCAATGGGGGATACCTTTGCGGATATTGCGTGCTTAGGGCACATCTCCTGACAGCAGAAGCAGCGTATGCACAGCTTGTAATCGTATTCCGGGATCTTTTTACCGTCCTTGAAGCCTACCGCCTTCTTTTCTGCGGGACAGCTCTCAACACATATTCCGCAGCCAATGCATTTTTCCTTGTCTATTATCGGTTTTTTCCTCAGAAGCGGCTCAAAGGGTGCAAGATGCTTTATCTTGCCCTTGTCGGCTGCACCGCGGTAGACGTCAAAATCCTTTACGGCATACCGCGCTCTTACCTCAGCACAGTCAAGCTCTTCCCTATTTTCCCCTTCAAGCACGGTTACGGTTATCTTGTCAGCATCCGTGTTGCCTACGCCATATGCCTCTCCGTATACGTTTGTCGGCACAAGCGCAGGATCAAGATCCATAAGCAGGCAAGCGACCGTATCAAGAGCAACCGGATCCACGGAAGCAAGCAGCCAGCCCATATGCTTAACCGTACCTCCGGAGGGACCGTTACCCTCCATGGCATCTATAGCGTCCATAACGTGAAGCACGGGCGGATACATATTGTTGAGGTCAGCAAGCGCCTTTGCAAACGCAACGGAATTGGGGTATTTAACGTGGGTCGCGCCCTTGTTAAAGCCGTAAACGATACCAAAGAGATTCTTCTGCGCACCGGTCATTCGCTCAAGCATATGTGTTTTCATCTTGCAGACGTTAACTATTGCATCAGCCTCGCGCACGCCGTTACAGATGATAAAGCTCTTTGCGCTCTGCCCTTCGGGATATGCAGCCTCCTCCCCGCTTTCGAAATCGGAAAGCGGAATACCCAGCTCCTCTGCCGCATCGTGGATACCGCATACCTTCGATATCTGCAGAGTACCCATAAAATGAGTTCCGGGTGAATCTCCGTACGTGATATCGTCAAACCCTTTATCTTGCAGATAACGTCCTACAGCCGCAAACACAGCGGGATGTGTGGTGACAGCCTTCTCGGGCGATGCCTTCGTTAGAAGATTGGGCTTTATCAGTATTTTTTTGTCACGCTCCGGCAGGGCGGCATCAAGCTCGCAAAGCATACGGAGCACTGCTTTTTCCGCATCGGAATAATCCTCACAGCGGCAAAGCACTACCTTGCTTTTTTTCATAACAGCTCCAAAAAACAAAAAAACCGAAGGCACAAAGACCTTCGGGGTGTGGAATTATCCGCACGGTTCCACCCGACAGTTTAACTCAAAAGTGTATTCAAAAAGTCCGGAGCTTCCCCGGAAATGCGGGCGGTACCCTGCCGACCCTTGCCGAAAAGCGTTTCAGCCTATGCGCTTTTTCTCTATACGGCGGTATTCGGTAAAGCTTGTTCCGCAATCTTTTCTCAAATTATACAACGGATAAATTACGTTGTCAAGAGAAATAATCTAAGATAAGGGCGCAAAAAACGCCCTTATCGCAAAATATCAGTCTATAGAGGATCTGCGGCGTACATTATACTCCGAGCGCGGATTGACTATCTCGCGCCAATCAAGGTCGCCCCTCTGCAGCGCACAGATAAGGACCTCCGCAGTGGCTATATTGGTGGCAACGGGGATGTTGTGTATATCGCAAAGGCGCAAAAGCTGATGCTCCGCCTCGTCAAACTCTTCCTTTGGTGTGGTGCTTCTGAAATAAAGCAGCACGTCTATTTCGTTGAAGGATATTCTGGATGCTATCTGCTGCTCGCCGCCGTGAGAGCCCGAAAGCAACTTTTCTATCTTCAGACCGGTCGCTTCTTCGATGTAATTACCGGTTATCTGGGTAGCGCACAGATTGTGCTTGCTTAATATGCCGCAGTATGCAATGCAGAACTGCGTCATAAGTTCTTTCTTCGTATCACTTGCTATAATTGCTATCTCCATCGAAAAAGCTTCCTTTCCTCGTAATTATTTTCTATCGCAAGCGGATCATATTCCGCGTCCCGAAAGCAATAATTTTTTTCTGTTTTTAATTCCGCGCACCTTGCAAAGCAACGGCACCTGCTCGCCGTCGAGTCTCGCGGCAATGTTTTCAAACGCCCTACCGGCAATGTCCTTAATCTTTTTGCTTTCCCCGCAAAGAAGTCCCCTCTCCGTGAGGAGAGCAAGCTTTGGATCCTTAGGCACTATACCGAGTATTCTTACCGACGTGCGGTCTATCATATCGTTTACCCCGTAATGTTCGCCCGCGGTCTTGGGATCCGTCTCCATGCCGCTTACGATAAGCATAAGCTCCTCGGCACCAAGGTTCACAAGCAAATCACCGGACTTTTCCGCAGCTCTTACTGCCGTAGGCGCAGGAGTCGTTACTATTATCGCGCGCTTGGCACAAGCGGCGGAAAGGTGGACGGAGCAGTCCGCACCTCCGGAAGTGTCGAGTATCGTATAATCGGGTCTGCAGTATTCTTCAAGGCGCTCCAGTGCATCGTTAAGGCTGTGCGCGGTAAGATCATCACCGTAAAGGTAAGGGGCAGGGCAAAAGAATATTCCGGGGCGGTCATCGGAGACAAGAAGAGCGCGCTCAGCGCTTACTCTGCCCGCGGAAACATCGCAGATATCAAACAAAGTGCTGTCCTCAAGACCGAGCATGATATCGAGGCTGCGGTTGCCGAGATCCATATCCACAAGCAGTACTTTTTTGCCTCTTTTCGCAAGCGCGTTTGCAAGATTAGAGGAGACGGTGGACTTACCCACGCCGCCCTTGCAGGACGTAACGAGGATCCTTTCAAACTGTTCCATAAGACCTTCCTCCGCGCTTACCCAAAAAATTCCGAATGTAGTATATCACATTTTTGTGCGATATGTCAATAAATAACCGAGAAATAATTATTTTTTGATTATTTTCCCGAGATTGAAAATAATTCGACTTTTTTATTGTAAAAGCGCGTTTTTTGTTGTAAAATATATACGATCCAGATTACTTTTTATAACAAGGAGAATATAATGATTCTTGACAGCATCAACGCCCTTGCCTCCTTTGACCCCGAGGTAGGAAATGCCGTGAAGGCGGAGTATGAGAGAGCACAGCGCGGACTCGAGCTTATCGCCTCCGAGAACGTTACAAGCGAGGCTGTTCTGCTTGCTAACGGGTCCATACTCACAAACAAGTACGCAGAAGGTTACCCCGCACACAGATACTACGGCGGTTGCGAATGCGTTGACGTCATAGAAAACATAGCGCGTGACCGTGCGTGCAAGCTTTTCGGCGCCGAGCACGCGAACGTACAGCCGCACAGCGGCGCGCAGGCAAACAGCGCAGTATACGTTGCGCTCTTGAAACCAGGCGACACTGTGATGGGCATGAGCCTTGCGGAAGGCGGACATCTTACCCACGGAAGCCCGGTCAACTTCTCGGGTCTTACCTACAACTTTGTTCCCTACGGTCTCGACCCCGTCACGCACAGAATAGATTATGACAAGATGGAGGCTCTTGCAAAGGAGCACAAGCCTAAGCTTATCGTTGCAGGTGCATCCGCGTATCCAAGAGTTATCGATTTCGCTCGCATAGCCGATATAGCGCATTCCGTAGGCGCTTACTTTATGGTAGATATGGCGCACATCGCAGGTCTTGTTGCCGCAGGACTTCATCCCTAAGTCGGAGGCCA
>JAZQJQ010000029.1:0-11905 GCA_045541735.1 Eubacteriales bacterium | reverse complement strand
CGGTTCCGATATCGGCGATTATGAAATCGAGGATGAAAGCGAAAATATCCTTGATGAAATGATACATACAGAGCAAATGGCTCTGCTTCGGCGGGAGCTGGCGTTCATCAAAAGTGATTATCGCAACATTGTCGTTGCCTACTACATAGAGAACAAGAGCGTTCGTGATATAGCATTGTCTCTTTCTATTTCGATAAGCGCGGTTCAGCAAAGACTTCACCGTGCAAGAATCATATTGAAAGAAGGTATGAATATGGCAAGAGAATTTGGAAAACGCAGTTATAATCCCGAGCAAATAGCTTTTGTTCAAAATGGCAGAGATGGCAAAAAAGGACAGCCTTGGTCTATTATCACACATTTGCTATACAAAAATATTTTCCTCGAAACGTATGAAAACCCGCAAACTGCTGAGGAACTGGCACTTGAATTGGGCATAGCTTTGCCTTATATGGAAGATGAGCTTGAATTTTTGACCCGTGAACAGCTACTTACTAAGAACGAAAATAAATACCAAACAGCATTTAAGATTATCAGCAAAGAGGATCAGCGCAAAGAATACGATAATAACAAGAAAATTCAGAAGCAGATGACTGACAAAATTTGTGAACTAATCGACACTTATATCGTTGAGGATGGCTCGAAAGTAAATTGTGCTTATGTGGGATATGAAGCTGCTAAATGGGCGTTAATTGTACGTACATTTGATTGGTTGCAGTGGTCAGCAAATACAGCAAATAACACTTCGGTAGAATATAGAAGCACCTATCCCGTGCGTCCGGATGACGGTGCTTGGATATTGACCGGATACGAAAACATTGATTGGAAAAAGCCCGATTTTGTTGGACAACATGGATATCTTTCACATGATAAAAACGAAGTGAAAAAGGATATAGAGTTCGGTCAATTCAAGTTTATGTTCAAAAATATTCACAAAAAAACTCCTGAACACTTAAACTGGCCAGAGGCATACACGTTATGGTTGGTTTGTAGCGGACGTACTGAAGCGTGTGAGAAATCATATCTTGAAAAGCTACTTGAATACGGCTATCTAAAAAAAGATGACGCTATCCTTCCCAATGTTGTAATTTTTGATAGAAATGCAAAAAAAACGTATAATGAGCAATTAACCGAGAAGCTAACATCATTGAGGGATGATATTTACAGCTTGTTCAAGCAGGCTCCTGATATCGAAAGAGGCTATATTGTTGAGCAGGCTATACTTGATGGATGGCTTAAATACGATGACAATACAAGCAAAACTATTGGAGCATATATTTATCTTTAAAAAGCATAGTATAAACGCACCGCCGAAAGTAACCGTCTGGCTACTCTCGGCGGTCTCTTTTTATCTTGCACAACCACCGTCGGTGGTGAGTAAGTGCGTACTTGCAGGCAAACAAAAAGCCTCCCTTGTGTAAAGGGAGGTGGCACGGCAACGCCGTGACGGAGGGATTGTAAAAGTTAGATTTGACCCAAAACAATCCCTCAGTCAGCTTCGCTGACAGCTCCCATTACACAAGGGAGCCTCTGGCTGTAGTTGTTTGTCTTTCTGATATAGTGTTACAAAAAACTGTCCTTTAGAACCAAAAGCCTACTGCATCCGTCTTTTATATTAAGAGATCCTCTCGATCACTTCACCGAAATTGGCAAACGTATAATCCGCAAGGGAGTTTAACTCTTCCCTATCATCATCGGAGTACTTGTCATATATAACGGCAACGTCGATATGTGCGGCTTTTGCGGCAAGCACACCGACAAGCGAGTCTTCAAACACAATACACTCCTCCGCGCGCAAATTCCGCTCTGCCATTACCCTTTCGTATATCATCGGGCTTGGCTTTATCTCGGATGCATCCTCTTTCGTATAAATGAATGAGAAATACTCATCAAGTCGGGCTTTTGATATTATATTTGCGTTCTCTGTCTTATATACCGCAATATTTGCCCTGCGGGTCGTGGAAACTATACCCAAGGTGTATCCGCGTTCAAGCAACAGCTTGAGAAGCTCCGGCACGCAAGGCTTGTAATCAACGCTGTCGCGCAATAAGTTGTTTGATATTTCCGCACGTTTTTTTACAACTTCTTCTGCAGAGAGCTCACTGCCGTATCGCGCGGCAAGCTCCACACAATACTCTCTGTACGGGTTATCCGAAGTGCAGTATCTTGCAAGAGCGGCATCACGCAGCTTTTGAACGTCGACCGCCTCGGGAGCTTTTTCACCCAAGCTTGCTATCAGCCTGCGGTCCACTTCATTCCATATGCCAACGGAATCAATAAGCGTTCCGTCCATATCAAAAAGGATCGTTTTTTTATTTTTCAGCATTTTTCCCTCAATTAAAACGGGAGCGCACCTGCGCTCCCGTTTGCATTTATTAATTCAGGGCACTTGCATCGGGGTATTTGTTCACCCTTGTCAAACGGTCTATAACCGTAAGTCGGAAAACATTGACCCAAGAAACAAGCCAGTCATTAAGATGGCCGCGCTCGTTTGGATCCTTTCTGTGACCCCAGCGTGCCTGATAGAATGCCTCGTTCTGAGAGCCTATGGGACGCTTTCTGCCGTGGAATACACGGTTCTCCTCGGTAGCAATGCACTGAGTGCAGTTATACCAGCTCATAATAGCGCGCTTGCGCCATCTGTCATCACCCGTGTAATCCGCAAGGCGAAGCCACTCGCAGCACATAAGTTCTCCCCACTGATCAAGCGCAGGGTGCTGAACGGAAACGTAGGTGGAGCCTGCAGTGTAGTAGCCGTACTGGGTAAACTCTGCCTCGGGTCCGTAATGCACATCATAGGTATACATCCATGAAGCGAAATAATAGGATGCTTTCTCAGCATATTCAAGGTATTTCTTATCGCCGGTGATCTCGAAAATATCCAGCGCCGCGATAATGATGGGACCTGCGGTCTCTTTGTCAACACAGGTACAGTCGATAGCACCCGCGGTGCAGAGGAACTGATCGAGATCCCGCTTCATATAGAACTCAAGGCTCTTTATTGCGTATTCAAGATATCTTTCGTTTCCGGGTATACGGTATCCGTCCACAAGCGCCATCGTAACAAAAGCACCTATAGTACCGTTAGGCTCTTCGCAGCGGCCGTCAAAGTGCCAAGCCTTTCCGAATGCAAATTCTTCGCTGTAATGGTCGCAGAAAAAGTCGAATATCTTTACCGCAAACTCTTTGTAATCGGGACGGTCGATGCCGTTCTCGCGGAGAAGGTCGTAAAGCTTTATCATCTCGCAAGCCGCCCATCCGGTGTTGCAGGTCTCGGGGAGCCAACCTGTTGCATAGCTTACGTTAGCCGCCCAGCTCTTTGAATAATCGCGCGGCTTGTAATTCCAGTTTTGACCCTCGGTATACCATTCGTAATGCGCAAGCAGCAGTCCGCTTTCGGACTGTTTTTCAAGCCAGCTGTCGCAAACCGAAAGCGCCGCCTGAAGAAGCTTCTTTTCTCCCGTGCGAAGATACTCAAGAACCAGCATACGCGCATTCATAATATTCTGACCGCACCAACCGATCTCAAAGTGAGGAACGACGAGCGCACCGGGCGCACCCGCACCGTAGCGGTTGCGGATACCGGTGGAAAAGAGTAGCTTACCCTTATGCTCATGAAGAAGGAACTTGGTAAAGGTAATACCAAGGCGCCAAAGCTCGTCAACAGAATGGTTGGGGCCATGCTCAAACGGGAAGATATCAAGCGCACGGTCGAGGGTTTCAACAGCGCCGTAGTTTTCCCACTTGGGAACAGAGCAAAGCATATAAACGGAAAGCGTAATGCTCTCCCCTGCTTTAAGCGTTATGTAAGTATCGTATCTTTCACAATATTTATCGTTTTCGTAGTAGGTGTAAGGCGCTTCGGTAACGGGCCAGTAGATACGCTGGGATATTCTTCCCTCTTCAGCAGGTCTGAGGGAAACGGAAGAAACAAGGCTTTCCGTAGTTTCACCGGAAGCGAACAGAGAAAATGCAACGTCCTTTGTTTCGGTAATAGAGCAAGACGGTACGGGAGTTCTGTCATAGGAATGGATCCAAGGCTCTCCGTTATCTGCGATCATACCCTTGGGTTCAAGTCCCTCCCCCCAATAGTTTCCGTTGTAGGAAACGCAGGGAATAAGATATCGTGCCGGTACAAACTCGGTCACCGCCTCAAAAATAAATTTTACAGTGCGATCCGCAGTACCCTCGTTTGTAAAGGTACGGGAAAGGTAGAAAAGGCCATCGCCCTTTTCCTCGGTTTTTTCGGTATAAGAAAAACCGTTACACTCAGTTCCCAGACTATCGAGCGAAAATTCCTTGCCGTTTTCCTCGATAATGGGAGAAACTATGCGCGCAACTGCGCCGCTTGCTTTATCGGAAAACGCATAAGACGTTCCGTTATTGATTATAAACATACAGTCACCTCCATACGTGTTGAACTCATTCTAACACAGCCATCCCATAAAAGCAACCGACTGTGAGAATTTACTCCGAATTTATCGGGAATTTTTCGGAATTTCTCACACGTATGCAATGATTCAATCTTGACAGATCAATAAACGCGTGATAAAATAACTATAGTTATATATCAAATGTTATTTTCAAGGAGAAGATATGGCGCCCAAAACCAGGATAACACGCGAAGACATCATAAATTCAGCTACTGAAATAGTACGCATACACGGTGCGGGTGCACTTAATGCCCGCGCTGTCGCCGCAACGCTTCGTATATCGACTCAACCCATATTCTCAAATTTTGCTAATATGGAAGAGTTAAAGCAAGCGGTAATCGAACGCGCGTATACTTTTTATCTTAAAATGACGGAAGAGATAATGCAAAGCGGAAAATACCCACCCTACAAGAGCACAGGTATGGCTTATATCCGATTTGCAAAAGAAGAAAAGGAGCTTTTCAAGCTGCTTTATATGCGTGATAGGTCGAGCGAACCGGCAACTCTCGATTTTCACGTCGACCCCGCGGTCGAGGTTCTTATGAAAACAACGGGATTTGACTACAACACAGCAGAGAGGGTGCATCTCTCTATGTGGGCATGTGTCCACGGATTTGCAACCATGTCTGCTTCCGATTTTGCTGAGATACCAGATGAGATAATAAGCGATGCCATCACCGACATATATATGTCCCTCACTGCAAGGATGAAGGAGAAACAGAATGAAAAAAATAATTGAGATTCAGAATCTTACAAAAACTTACGGCAGCTTAACGGCCGTTGACAATTTGAGCTTTTCAGTACAAGAGGGAGAGCTTTTTGCTTTTCTCGGAGTAAACGGCGCCGGCAAATCAACAACCATAAATATTATTTGCGGTCAATTAAAAAAAGACCGCGGAAGCGTAATTATAGACGGCAGGAATATAGAAAACGACTTGATCGAGATCAAAGCAAAGCTTGGCGTTGTTTTCCAAAGCTCGCTTCTTGATAAAGCTCTTTCCGTGCGCTCTAACCTTGAAAGCAGAGCCTCCCTCTACGGCATAACCGGTGAAGCATTTGAAGCGCGTCTGCAATACGTTTGCGGTCTTCTTGAAATATCCGACCTTCTTAAACGTACAGTCGGCAAACTTTCGGGCGGGCAAAGACGAAGGATAGATATAGCCCGCGCACTTATTCACGACCCCGAGATCCTTTTCCTTGACGAGCCGACAACAGGACTTGACCCTCAGACACGCAGACTCTTGTGGGACGTTATCGACAGACTTCGCAGGGAAAACGGACTGACAGTGTTTCTGACAACTCACTATATGGAGGAGGCGGCTGATGCAGATCACGTTATTATTTTAGAAAGCGGAAAAATAGCCGCAAGCGGTACACCGCTTGAACTGAAAAACACATATGCCCGCGATTTTATCACCGTTTATGGAAAAACGCGTGATGAATTAGCCGTTCTCGGCGCGCAGTGCGAAGAGGTGCGCGACGGATTCCGCTTTTCTTTGCAAAACACCCAAGCTGCCACTGAAATGATAATAAAGCACCCTTCCCTATTCACCGATTATGAGATAACGAAGGGCAAAATGGATGATGTATTCCTTGCTGTAACCGGCAAGAGACTTACCGGAGGTGATGAAAATGCTTAAAGTTCTTATCAAACGAAATACAAAGCTGTTCTTTAAAGATAAGGGAATGTTCTTCACTTCCCTTATAACACCGATGATCCTGCTTGTTCTTTACGTAACATTCCTTGGAAACGTATACAGAACGAGCTTTACGGACAATCTTCCCGCATTCATCGATATACCCGATTCCGTGATAGATGGACTTGTCGGAGGTCAGCTTATCTCGTCAATACTTGCGGTATCGTGCGTTACCGTTGCATTCTGCTCCAATATGCTTATGGTGCAGGATAAGGCAAACGGATGCATCCGTGATATCACAGTCTCTCCCGTAAGCGGAGCAACACTTGCGGTTGCTTATTATGCGGCTACACTTCTTTCTACGCTTATAATATGCTTTGCCGCAACGGCGATCTGCCTTGGATATCTGGCAATTACGGGTTGGTACCTCTCGTTTACAGACGTACTGCTTATTATAGGTGACGTGCTGATGCTTACCTTGTTCGGAACCGCACTTTCCTCCGTTATAAACTTTTTTCTATCTTCGCAGGGGCAGATATCAGCCGTTGGCAGTATCGTAAGCTCCACGTACGGCTTTGTATGCGGTGCGTATATGCCCATATCCCAGTTTTCTGAGGGTCTGCAAAAGGCTCTTGCGTTTCTCCCAGGCACACATGGCACAGTGCTTATGCGTAATCACGCAATGAACGGAGCGCTCTCGGAGCTTAAAGCGCTCGGAGTTCCGGCAGATGCAGTTACCGCACTGCGCGATGCGGTAGATTGCAACCTTTACTTTTTTGGCACAAAGGTAAGCATCGGTGCAATGTATGCAGTTATCGCCGTAACGATCGCAGCGCTTGTGGGAACATATATTATCCTTAACGTCAACAAGGCAAGAAAGGCGGCAAGGTGATGATCAGAATAATGTTCGTATGCCACGGCAATATTTGCAGAAGTCCTATGGCGGAATTTATATTCAAGGATATGGTAAAGCGCGCAGGCCGCGAGGAGGAGTTTGTTATATCTTCTTCCGCAACAAGCACCGAGGAGATATGGAACGGTATCGGTAATCCCATATATCCTCCGGCTAAAGAAGAGCTTGCACGTCACGGCATAAAATGCGGCAGCAAGCGTGCAGTGCAGCTTAAAGCTGCCGATGCGGAAAGCTACGACCTTTTCCTATGTATGGACGGAGCAAACGTGCGCAATGCAAAGCGCATTTTGGGCGAGAGTGCATCGCACAAAGTAAAAAAGCTGCTCGACCACTCAGGCGGCGGCGACGTTGCCGACCCGTGGTACTCGGACAGATTCGATATCGCTTATGCGGATATATACCAAGGCTGTGAAGCGCTTTTAAGTTCTCTATAAAAAAAGATGGGACGATCCCATCTTTTTTATTTGGATAATACACCTCATCAGTCGCATACTGCGAAAGCTTCTCCTCAAGGAGAAGCCTTGTTTGAGCCTTCCCCTTGAGGGGAAGGCTTAACAATTTAAGGCTGACATACACCGCAGGGTTGATAGCCTTTGTCGATAAGTTCTTCTCGCGTTCCGTGGTGATCGAGGCGGTTTTCATTACTGATCTTTGCGGCGGCGGAGCACTCGGGATAATGAAATTTCATACTGCTTGCCTTGGTATTAACAACGTAATCTCTGCCGTTATCCGTTACCGTGCTGTTATCTCCTATCCCGCCGAAAACGTCGCCTTTATAAGCTTTTTCCGTTCCGAACACAAGGTTCTTACCGTCAGACGCGCATATGACCGTTCCGTGCAGATCGGTACGGAACAAAGTTACGTCCGCATCGCGCAAACGGCTTAGCACCTCTTCCGTAGGATGCCCGTACTCGTTATCCGCCCCCACGGGAATGACAGCGTATTTTGGCATTACGTTACGCAAAAACACATAGCTTGTAGAGCTGTATGAACCGTGGTGACCGACTTTAAGCACAGTGCTCTCAAGCGTGTATTTCGAGCCTGCAAGTGCCTGCTCCACTTCCCTCTCCGCGTCGCCCGTAAACATAAAAGACGTTTCGCCGTACACTATCCGCATAACGATCGAAGTATTGTTCGGCTCGTTATCAAGCGTGTTTACTGCTATAATTGTGCATTCAGCACTTCCCAGCATAAATCTTTCACCCGGCTCGGGCACCGTGATAGATCTCTCCCTATTACGAAGATACTTTACAAAATTGCGGAACGCACTGCTGTCATATTCCGTTACGGGGCAATATGCCGTTCCCACGGTTGCGTAATTCAAAGCACCGGAAAGCCCTCCTATGTGGTCCTCATGCGCGTGTGTTGCTATTATGTAATCAAGATGCTTGATACCTTGATTTTTAAGATATGAGTATATGAGATTTGAATCTGCAGTGTTTCCACCGTCGATAAGCATAGCCTTTCCATCGCAAAGAACGAGCGCTGCATCCGCCTGACCTACGTCAATAAAGTGCACAGCAAAGCGGCTGTCCGTTACGGGTGCTTGCGGCTGTTCGCTTGCGCATCCGCAGAAAGCAACAACGAACGCAAAAATAAGCAATAATGCGATCGTTCTTTTTGTCAGCTGCATAAGTTTTCTCCCTTTCTGTACCAGCACGGTACGTAATTTTGCATATTATCATACCATAAAAGTATCTCGCGGGCCTGGTTGCGCATCGTGTTTATCTCCTCTTCGCCGAAAGGAATTGCCCAATAAAGTGAGGAGAGCGTATTGGATGAGATATAAAGGGCAAGCAAGCGCCAGAACTTTTCGGGCACCTCGGCCTCAAAATACCCATCCACCATACCGGAAGAGAAGCTGTGAGAAGCCTGCGCGCACCAGACGATGCGGTTGAATTCCTCCCACGGGTCGCCGTAATCATTGCGGTTGAAGTCGATTATCTGCAGTTTTCCCACGTTGTCTATCATCATATTGCCGATATGATAATCCCCGTGCTGATACGTCTGCGCCCTGTTCGTGAGCAGGTGGCGGTTTGCATTTATGTAGTCTATAAACGCCTGACCGTTATCGTATTTCAGCGGGCATTCCGCGTATCTGCGCATTTTTGTATCTATCTTGCGGTTAAAGCGCTCTGACCACGAAGGCTGATCAGTGGGCGCAGGAATGGAATGTATCTTTTTAAGTATCCTGCCCGCCTCAAGACCGAAAGCATACTGCTCCCTTTCCGAATAGGAGGCTATAACCTCTTCGGCATCACTGCCGTCTATCCAGCTCTGCAAGGAGTAAACGCCATCATTGCAGGTGCCGAATTCAATCGGCTGACACATCGGCACACCCAAAGCAGCCACCCTTTGCATCATCTCAAATTCAGCCTTTTTCGCCTCATACTCTGAAATATCGGAGAGCCGATAGAGGTATTTAAGTCCGTTTTCATCTGTAACACAGTATTTTTTATCTTTTGACCAGCCTTTGTTTATCGGCTCTTTAGTTACAAATTTCATCCGTTCCTCTTTTCTATAGCCCTTTTAATCTCGCGGTAGCTTCCCGTAACGAATTTGCCCTCAGTGTAAAGCTCTTCGATCTTTTCTGGCGTTGCGTACATTATACCGCAGGTCTCACCCTCTTGAAGGACCGCCTTTTCGGGATCGAGATCGCACAGAAAATGCCATATATCAACGAACACCTCGCTTCCCTGCCACGAGTGAACGAGTCTTCCATCCTCTGCTTTTACATCAAAACCCGTTTCTTCCCTTACCTCGCGCAAGGCGGCGGCAAGAGAGCTGTCTCCCGCGACGGCAGAACCGCCCGTAGTCTCCCACATATTGCCGTACCCTTTATTGGGGGCGCGCTTGGTTATAAGGAATTCTCCCCTGCTGTTTTCAAGGAGCACAAGCACAACGAGGTGGTAATCGCCCTTATTGAGGAAATCGCCCCGGCGGTGAAGCCTGCCTGTGGGATTGCGGTTTTCATCAAGCACGTCCCACAGCTCGTTTGAAGAGGTCTGCAGATTCAGCCACCATTGCACCGCCGTGTAAAGAGCGGGCTGTATGTCAGGATACGCAAGCTCTGCGGGCAGTGCAGCAAAATATGCCCTCTCGGCTATCTCGCTGTTTTCGGGTATATCGGCAAAAGCACGCACCTCGGCAAAAAACAGCTTTCCGTAAGTTACCGCTCCGTCGATATCTACCGAATAAGAGGTTATCTCGCTTATATCATAATCTTTAGCGCCCGTTTCCTCAAAAAGCTCGCGCTTTGCGGCTTCAAGCGCTGTTTCACCCGTTTCAACATGACCGCCGGGTATCTCCCAGGTATTGCGGCTCTTATGGCGGACAAGCACCCAGCTTTCCCCGTGCTTTGCCGCAACAACGGCAAATTTATGAAGGCTTTCGTCTATTTTTTCGTTTGTAAGTATTTTAACGTCGGTCACGTTCAACCTCACTCAAAAAGCGGCGTCTATATTCTTTAAGCGCCGCAACATCGCGCGCCTGCAAGTATTTACGCTGAACAGTGGTATGCTCAGGCGAGGATATAAGCCGCACTGCCTCTGCAAGATCACACCAACGAACAGACGTACCGTTGATCCTTTCTCCTCGAGTCAATTCGGGTCTTACAGTGATGGGAAGCGCCTCGACTGCGTAATAGTAAGATATCTGTGTAAAATCCAGAGAAGCGCGATTCTCTTTAACGATACCGAGCTCAATTATCTTACCGCACTCGCAACCGGTCTCCTCAAGTATCTCGCGTTTGAGAGCTTCTGCCGGACTCTCTCCCCCCTCGATACCGCCTCCGGGCAATGAATATAGATCAAATCTCTTTGCATACATCACGGCATACTTGCCTTCGCGGTTCTTCAATATCGCCCTCGAGGTATACCTAGGAGCGGCACCGCTCCTGCCGCCCGTGCCGAGAACTATTGCATCAGTAAGCTCGCATATCACGTTCATCACATCACCGCCCTTCTGCATTTTTTAATATTTTATCACATTTTTGCACTCTATGCAATAAACCTATCATATTATTTAGAGTTTTATATAAAAAAGCCTTTCCTCATCAAGAAAGGCTTTTAGGTTATTGTTCATATCCGAGTTTTTTGGCGCGCAGGTGCTCGTCGTATCCGTAGCGAACAACGGTAAACTTGCCGTTCTCATACTCTATCTCGGTAACGGATGCATTATCCGCCCAAGGAACGTTTTTAGTATCCTCAGGAGAGAGTCCCATATAATACGCGGAGATTGAACGTATGACCGCCGCGTGCGTAAAGCAAAATACGCTTTTCCCCTCATTTGCCTCCGCAATCTCCTTAAGCGCCACAGCGATCCTGTCGCGCACCTCGATAAAACTCTCCCCTCCCGTGGGACGGCTGAGCCCTATATTATATCGCCACGTATCTCTGTCCTCGCGATACTTTTCCGCGATCTCGTCAACATGCAGGTTTTCCCACTTTCCTGCGTATATCTCGCGGAGCTTTTCGGTTTTTATTACTTCCATATCCTTCACCCTTGCGGTATGCAAAGCTGTATTATATGCGCGGATAAGATTGCTTGAATAGATAACGTCCGCGTGTATATCCTTTAAGTACTGTGCCGCCGCCTCTGCCTGCAGATGCCCCTTTTCGGTTATATCAAGATCTGTATGACCTATAAATACGTTCTTGCTGTTAGCTTCCGACTCGCCGTGGCGAATGAGGTATAATTTAGTGATCTTCATACCAAGCTCCTTTGACGATTTAATACAATTATACACCGTTTTTAGAGATAATACAATACTGAAAAAACGGCTGTTCTCGTTGAACAGCCGTTTTTTGTACAGGTTATGTAATTACTCAGCGAGACCGGAGAGCTTGATTCTCTCCTTCATATAGCTTACGTCCTCGCCCTTTACGTTTGCCCAGTTCTGGGAGAAGAGCGCCTCTGCCTTAGTG
>JAZQJQ010000028.1:0-3173 GCA_045541735.1 Eubacteriales bacterium | reverse complement strand
AAAAAATCAATTGGGAAGATTATATAGGACGTGATGATGCTTTTCCCGTAACAGGCTACTCAATTAATTCTTCCTTGCACAGTATTCCTGATTGTCAGTCAATTATCAAAAAGGCAATTGTTGAAAGATTAAAACAAACCTACAGGGTCGATTGGTTTAAGGAAACAGGTCCCGTTCATAAAATAAGATTTTCTATTCAAAAAGATAATGTTGTAATTTCTATTGATACTTCGGGCGAGGGACTACATAAGCGTGGCTACCGTGCGCATTCTCTCGAAGCGCCAATAAAAGAAACCTTGGCGGCGGCAATGTGCCGCATTGCCCGTCCACGGGAAGACGTACTCTTTTGGGATCCCTTCTGCGGAAGCGGAACCATAGCAATTGAAGCGGCAATGATGATGCAGAAGCGCGCTCCGGGTATGAACCGCGCATTTGCGGCTGAGGATTTTCCGCAAATATCGTCAGATATCTGGAAGTCCGCCCGCGAGGAAGCGCACGACAGCATAGTAAAGACCGATTTCCGCGCAAATGCGACGGATATAGACCCCGCCGCAATTCGCCTCGCAAAGCAGAATGCGGAGCGAGCTGGTGTTTCCGAGCTTATAAACGCTTACGAAATGGATGCCCGCCGGCTCAAAAATAACGGCGAGAGGGGAACTGTTGTAACAAATCCCCCATACGGCGAAAGGCTTATGAGTTATGCAGAGGTTGAAAAGCTCTACGGCGAGATCGGCCGCGCCTTTTCCGCGCTTGATCCATGGCAGGTGTATATCCTTACCTCGGACGAGCAGTTCGAAAGACATTACGGCAAACGCGCCGATAAGGTCAGAAAGCTGTATAACGGTATGATCCCCTGCAGGCTTTACCAGTTCTTCCGTTCGTCAAAGACTTTGCAGAAAAAGTGAATTAAAGCCTTCTCCTGTGGGAGAAGGGGACCGCGAAGCGGTGAAAGGTAGGGGAGGGGCTTGCTCCTCCCGCAGAAACACCTCATCCGCCGCCTGCGGCGCCACCTTCCCCTCAAAGGGGAAGGCTTTTTATTAGGTAAATTAAATCTAATGTGACCGAATGTCATTACATTCCGTCTTTATAGGTGAAAGGTACCTTGAACATTAGGAGCGAGATATGGATGACAATAAAATTATAAAACTGTTTTTTGAACGTTCCGAGGATGCGATAATCTCATTTGCGGAGAAGTACGGCGCATACTGCCATACCGTTGCATACGGTATTTTGCGCGACGAGGGCGACACGGAGGAGTGCGTGAACGATGCATACTTAAAGCTCTGGAATGCAATTCCGCCGAACGAGCCTGAAAACCTGAAGGCGTTCGGCGCAAGAGCGGTGCGAAACACTGCGCTTGATATGCTTGATAAGCGTACTGCCCAAAAACGGAGCGGTGCCGAGCTCGCGCTTGACGAGCTTGCGGAAATACTGCCCTCAAGCGAGCCCGATATCGGGACTCAGCTTGCGCTTTCCGATGCTGTTGGGCGCTTTGTCGGCACCTTACATACCGATGCACGCAGAATGTTTTTGTGCAGATATTGGTACTTTATGTCCGTTGAGGAGATAGCGCAAAAATGGAAGGTAAGCGAAAGCAAAGTGAAAATGTCGCTGTTGCGCTCAAGGCAAAAGATGAAAAAGTATTTGGAAAGGGAAGGGTTTACGTTATGAAGCATAAATGGATGGCAGCCGTAATTGACGGTGTTTCGGACGAATATTTGAACGATGCGGGCACGGGAAGAAGAAAGATCAACGGCTTTGGCAAAACGCTCGGTGCAATTGCCGCGTGTATATGCATAGTGCTGGGGACCGTATTTTCGGCTTACGCGTTTTCCGACGATGTGCGCAGTTTTATCAACCTGCACTTTTTTAAGAACAATCTGAAGATAACAGAGGGAAATATCCCCGAGGGGTACACGGCCATTTACGATGCCGAGGGGCTTGACGCGGTAAGAAACGATCTTGAGGGTAACTATATCCTTATGAGCGACATTCATTTTACCGAGGCGGATTTTGCCGAGGGAGGCCGCTTTGAGGGCGGCTGGGTGCCGATAGGAAACGGCGAGGCGCCTTTTTGCGGAGTTTTTAACGGCAACGGATACGTTATACACGGTTTGCGTGTTGATACGGAGAAGCAGTATGCGGGTCTGTTCGGTTACATTTACGTAACAGATATTGGAAAAATCGGCGGTGTGGTCAAAAATCTCGGAATGAGAGACGCAAAAATATCAATGACGACCGACATCGGCAACGAATGCTATGCGGGTGTTATAGCAGGCAAGGCTGAGATAATCGCCGGCTGCTTTGTCGAAAACAGCGAGGTGCACGCAAGCTACGCATCCTACGGTGATTTCAAATACGCGCATATCGGCGGAATTTGCGGAGATGTTTATATTGCCGACAGCTGTTATGCGGACGTTAAGGTGCAATACACTGAATATTCTTTTGCGGAAAAATCCGAAAAATACTACCCCACCGCATACGTGGGTGCTTTTGCGGGTAGCTCATTTAGTGTGATCAATTCAATTTCCCTTGGTAGTGCGGAGTGCTTGGGAGCACCTAATGGGGATACGGCGGTTGATAGGCTTGTCGCCAATGCATACTGTCTTCCCAAGCTTATAAACGGCCATGCATTTTATAAGCTTATAGATGCATTGATGCTTGAATACGGCGACTCCATTAGAAAATGGACGATAGAATACAAGTACATTGATGCCTTGGTATTTGATCCGCAGGATTACGTGCTTTATACTCCCGATCCGCACAGTATGGAAGAGATCTTGGCATATAATGATGTATGCGTCAAACACAGGAACATGAATGAGGAAGAGCGAGCAGCGTATCGTGATACGTTAGATGAGGCATACAACCGTTATGCTGAACTGCCGAGAGAGGAAAAATGGTACAGGATCACAGAGGATATCGTCACACGCGAAAAGGCAAATATGCTTGAAACAATCGAAACCGTATATTCGGAAGATGAGTTAAGAAATATGCTGCTTGAATGCGGAATGAAGGTGGGAATCATAGATTCCTATACAAGCATACAAAAAGAGTATGAGGGATTTGATACCGAAAAAATATGGCGCATTGAAAAGGACGGAACACCTAAGCTGAGAATTTTTGATTAAGATTATAAGAAGCCTCCCTCGCTGAGGGAGGGGGACCGCTTG
>JAZQJQ010000027.1:0-2986 GCA_045541735.1 Eubacteriales bacterium | reverse complement strand
CTCCCAATTATTTCTGCGCGCTGCCGATGGTGTACTCGGAAACAGGCTTGCCGCCCTTGATGTGCTCAGCAAACACGCGCTGTGCCTTCTCGGCGGTCATCTTAACGTAAGTAACCTTTTCCTTGCCGGGCTCAACGACCTCGACAACGGGCTCGTACTGGCAGATGCCGATGCATCCGGTCTGAGCTACGGTTACATTCTCAATATTGGATTCTGCAACAGCCTCAACGAAAGCGTTGAGAACGGGACGTGCGCCTGCAGCGATGCCGCAGGTAGCCATACCGACGATGATCTTGGTTCCCTCAAGGTCGTTTGCTCTGGAGGCAACCTGGTTCTTCATCTTGTCGCGGATGGCGGAAAGTTCTGCTAAACTTTTCATTTGACCTTCTCCTGTATGGTTAAATATTATTTTTGCAAGTTGGTGAAATCAGTTGCCGAATTCTTCTGCGTAAGCGCCTTCCAGATATTCCTTTACCCAGATGAGAACATCCGGAGTATCAAGCGGAACACCTTCCAGCTGTGCACGCAGATCCCTTGTGTCAAGGGATATCTGTTTATCTCCCGACGTGTGTGTGAATATCAGATCCTTGTCCGGCGCCGCGCCGATGATGGTCATCACTGTCTCCGGCATATCCCCGAGGGGAATGGCGTCGATGTGTGACATATCAAAGGATGCCTTTACCTCGGTGCCGACACCGACGGTGCTTTTTATTGAAAAGCTTCCGCCCGTCAGCTCTGCTTCCATTTTTAGAAAGGGAAGTCCGAGACCGACCTTGCGCGTCTTTCTCGTGGTAAAGAAGGGGTCCGTGACGTTTGCGACTTGCTCAGGCGACATACCGCATCCGCAATCCTTGATGAGAATGGTAAGCATGCTGCCTTCCTCGGTTACGGATACCTCGGTGAGAGGAGAGCCTGTGCGGACCGAATTCATCGTAATGTCGAGTATGTTTTCGGATAACTGTTTCATTGTGGATTACATGTACTTTTTAAGGATGTCCTCAACGTCGGCAACGGTAAGTCTGCCGTAAACCTCATTATTGATGGTAAGAACGGGCGCAAGACCGCAAGCGCCGATGCAACGGGTCGCTTCGATGCTGTACTTGCCGTCGCGGCTGGTCTCACCTACCGGAAGACCAAGAATGCTGGAGATCTTGTCCAAAATTCCGCCGGATCCCTTAACGTAGCAAGCGGTGCCGAGGCAAACTGCGATAGCTACCTCGCCCTTAGGGTTAAGAGAGAACTGGGAGTAGAAAGTGGAAACACCGTATACCTGCTCAAAAGGAATGTCCATAGCAAGACCGATGTGGCGCTGAACTTCCTCGGGCAGATAGCCGTAAATTTCCTGCGCACCCTGAAGAACAGGCATAAGCGCACCGGGATCGTCCTTGTGAGCGGCAATGAGTCTGTCGAGCTCAAGCTCCTGCTCATGCGTTCCCTTGAAAGCCACTGTGGTTGGTTTCTTTTTCATTTGTGGTTTTGTCCTCCTGTTAGGGAAATATATGATAGCATAGTTGTATCAACTTCTATATTATAATATATATTTTTGCAAAAGTCTATATCAAAAGTCAAAATAATTATTTTTTTCACAAACTTTCGGCATTGTGCGAGTTGAGATGCGGTTTTGCATCGCTTTTTGAGCATTTTTGCCAGCTTATTTCTTCTATTGTCGAGTAAGTTGTGAGAAATGTTGGCTTTGATGAAACAATACTGCAGTCTGAGCCTAACAAAAATACTTTACAAATTATTGCCGTTATGATATTATTTTCTTACACACTACTATGAGGAGGGGGAATATGTTGAATTATACTTTGCACCAAAGTATGCATCTTAAGCGTCAGGCTAAGGGCTTTACGATCACCCGCGACAGCGTGTACTGCTATGTGTTTCTGCATTTTATCAATCCGGTAGAGATAATCAATAACGGCCATCTTGTGCAGACCTCCTCTAATGCGTGCTATATCTGCACTCCGGGCAGTCCCGTTTATTATAAGGCGGGTATGATTGAACTGCTTCATAATTTTATGCATTTTGAGGTGGATGACCCGGATGAATTTGCAAAAAAAGGGTTGCCTCTTAATCAAGTGTTTTACACGGATATGCAGGAGAGCATAACGCGAGACGTTGAGTATATAGACTGGATACGCACGGCACGTATTCAGACACATATGCAGAAGCTCAATTCCGTAATTGATAGGTTTTTTGATTCACTTGCCGAAGAGCAGAAAAAGAACAAGGTATCGCTCGGACAAAGCTCGCAGGTTGCGCTCGATAATCTGCGCAGTATGGTTTATATATCTCCTTCCGATTGGAACGTCGAGTCTATGGCGAATTTCGTTCATCTCTCTCGATCTCATTTTTCTATTAAGTATAAGGAGCGTTTCGGCATATCCCCGAACGAGGACCTAACTCAAGCTGCATTGCTTCTTGCCACGCGGTACCTGACGGAAAGCAATATGCAGGTGTATGATATAGCGTATGAATGTGGTTTCAGCAGTCCCGAGTATTTCATAAGAATATTCAAGTCTAAAAAGGGCATCACTCCGGGAAAGTTTCGCGAGCTTTACAGAGGCTGCGGCGGAGACGGAAGCCTCAAACAGTCGGATGTTATGCCTTGGGAAACACCTGAAGGAAAGCTTGTGGCCGAACAATGCAGAATTGAGAGGACTGAGAAATGAGAAAACTCGCTTTCTTTCTTTCGCTGTTGATGTTGCTATGCTTGCTTGCATCGTGCTTGGGCGGCGATATTGGCAATACGGATACATCTGTAGATAACAGTGTAACGACAATTGGTCTTGCAACGGAGCCTCCGGCGACCGAACCGTCGGTAACCGAGCCTCCTGCAACCGAGCCTCCGGTAACCGAACCGCCGGTAACCGAGCCTCCGGTGACCGAACCTCCTGCAACGGAGCCTCCGGTAACCCAGCCTCCGGTGACCGAACCTCCGGCAACCGAGCCTCCGGTAACCGAACCTCCTGCAACCGAGCCT
>JAZQJQ010000026.1:0-2691 GCA_045541735.1 Eubacteriales bacterium | reverse complement strand
GGATGAGAACGGAAGCGAGGGGATAGTGTGCGAAGCACCGTTTTTGTCAAGGCATACAACGGACGGCATAACGCTTGCGGAAGGCGAGCGTGCCGTTATGCTTACCTCGCTTCGCGACCCGGGGAATCTCGGCACCGTTGCACGTTCGGCACACGCTTTCAATATTACCCGTCTGATACTTACCTCCGATTGTGCGGACATCTATTCGCCGAAAACTCTCCGCGCCGCTATGGGCGCGATATTCAAGCTTGATATTACCGTTGTTCCCGACGGCGCCGAGGCTGTGCGCCGCATAAGGGAAAGCGGCAGACGCGTGTATGCCGCAGAGCTCAGAGCAGGGGCGGTCAGCCTGCTTGAAGCGGACGTAACGGCAAACGACGTCTTTATCATCGGTAACGAAGGTACGGGAATACCCGAAACCGTTTCCCGCGAGGCTGACTGCAGCGTGTTTATACCGATAAACGCACGCTCAGAGTCGCTTAATGCGGCGGCAGCCGCGGCGGTGCTTATGTGGCACCAGAGTCTCAGGGGGTAGGATATGTCTTCCCGAACGGATACACGCTACGGAATATGGCTTGCTTCCTGTGTGGGCAGCCGTCCCGGCGCTTACAGTGCGCTTATAAATGAATTCGGCTCTGCTCGCGGAGTTTATAACGAAAACTTTTCAAAAGCAAGACCATCGAATGTGCTTACACGCAGGATGCTCGCCTTGCTTTCAGACAAAGATCTTTCTGAGGCTTCAAGGATAGCGGACTATTGTGCGCTCAACCGTATCACCGTGCTTTTTCCGAGTGACGAAGGATACCCGGCGCTTCTCCGCGATCTTCCCGACCTCCCCGCAGTTCTTTACGTTAAGGGAAGGCTTCCCGATCTTTCGCGCATTCCCTCGGTTGCGGTAGTCGGTACGCGCAAAATGACCGAATACGGTATGCACATGGCGTATTCGATGGGTTACGGACTTGCAAAGGGCGGCGCCGCAGTGATAAGCGGTATGGCGGCAGGCGGTGACAGTATGGCGCATTGCGGTGCGCTCGATGCGGGCGGATATACCGTTGCAGTGCTCGGATGCGGTGTTGACCGCGCATACCCCGCGGGAAATACACGTCTGATGGAGGCGATAGCCGAGCGCGGAGCAGTAATAAGCGAGTATCCTCCCGGGACAGAAATAAGAAAACAGAATTTTCCCGAAAGAAACCGCATAATAAGCGGTCTTTCCCGTGCCGTTATCGTAACGGAGGCGGATACGCACAGCGGTGCGCTTATAACCGCCGGAAAAGCAAGGCTGCAGGTACGTGCCGTGTTTGCAGTACCCGGTAAGGTGGGCGAGAAGGGAAGCGGCGGCGTTAACGCGCTTCTTAAAGACGGAGCGGAGGCGGCAACAAGCGCCGACGACGTTCTCAAGGATTTTCTTTTCCTGTATCCCGATGCTGTGAAGACCGAGGCGTTTACGGAGCGCACCGTAATGCAAGCTGAGGCATCTGCCGTTTCCTACGGCGCGGATATGGGAGATTACGAAAAGGAACGGAGAAAGCGGAAGAATAAGGAAGAAAAGACCGCACCCGTGCCCGAGATACGCATAAATCACGTTCAAAAAGACATATATATCAGCGAGACCGGCGAAAACTGCGATCCCGTAACGGATGCTGAGCTTTCGCTGATAGATGACAGAACGCGGGCAATATTTATGTCGTTGCCCGATACCGCTTTTCTGCCCGATGAGGCGGCAAATGTGGAATTTGACTGTGTGGATATTATGTGCGCGCTGACTCTGCTTGAGGTGAACGGACTTGTAAAGGCTGTTCCCGGCGGAAGATATAAGGCGAGGCGCAGAAACAGATAATTTTCAATACAAGCTAATTTAAACGGAGGAACGGGTAAACCCGTAATAAACGATGGCAAATCTCATTATCGTTGAGTCGCCCTTTAAGATAAACACCATAAAGGGATATCTCGGCTCCAACTACAAGGTAACTGCATCCGTAGGACACGTCCGCGACCTGCCCAAAAGCTCCCTCGGTATAGATATAGACAACAATTTTGAGGCTCATTATATAAACATCCGCGGCAAGGGAGACGTTATCCGCCAGCTCAAAAAAGAGGCTAAGGCGGCAAATAAAGTATTTCTCGCGACCGACCCTGACCGCGAGGGAGAGGCTATATCATGGCATCTTGCCACCGCGCTAGGTATCGATCCCGAAAAGGCGTGCCGTATAACCTTTAACGAGCTTACGAAAAGCGCCGTTAAGGATGCGGTAAAGCATCCCCGACCCGTTGATATGGACCTGGTAAACAGCCAGCAGACGCGCCGCATTCTTGACAGAATAGTCGGTTACAAGCTGAGCCCCTACCTCTGGAAGACCGTTAAAAGCGGACTTTCCGCGGGAAGAGTGCAGAGCGTTGCCACGCGTATCATAGTTGAAAGAGAGCGCGAGATAGAGGCATTTATACCCGAGGAATACTGGACCGTTGATGCCGTGCTTAAAAAGGAGAGCGGAGAAAGCTTCCTTGCAAGATATTACGGCGAGGACGGTAAAAAAACATCCCTTACCTGCAAGGCGGACGCTGATTCCGTACTTGGCGATATACAGGGAAGGAGCATCGTTGCCACAAGCGTGCGCAAGTCCAAAAAGCACCGTATGCCCGCGCCTCCCTTTACTACCAGTACTATGCAGCAGGAGGCTTCAAAGAAGC
>JAZQJQ010000025.1:0-14766 GCA_045541735.1 Eubacteriales bacterium | reverse complement strand
GAGCCACCTGCAACTGAGCCTCCCGCAACGGAGCCGCCCGCGACCGAGCCTCCCGCGACTGAGCCACCGGCGACCGAGCCACCGGCGACCGAGCCTCCCGCGACTGAGCCTCCCGCGACCGAGCCGGTTGCTCCTCCCGTTATCGAGCTTGACGAGCTTGAAAAGCTCATAGAAAACGGGGAAGTGCTTAAAATCGCTTGTATAGGCGACAGTATTACTCAGGGTACAGGTGTTCAGGATTTTGCGCGTGACAGCTATCCCGCATATCTGCAGAGACTTCTTGGCGATAAGTATCTTGTCGGCAATTTTGGAAAGGGCGGGTCATATACTCTCGCAGCAGATAACAAGTACAATGCTAAAAAAGATAAGCCCGAGCTTTCCTACAAAAATACCGACCAATATAAGGACAGCATTAAGTTTGAGCCGGACGTTGTGGTTATAATGCTTGGAACAAACGATATGAGCAGTATGTCCTGTGTTGAAGCTGCAGTTGAATTCAAAAATGCGCTCGCAGCACTTGCAAAGGAATACGAGGCGCTGCCTTCCGTTAAAAAAGTATATCTTATGAGCAATATATTCGTTCCTACCTCCAGTACGGGCGTACAGCTCTCAAACGGCTATATGGCTGAGCTTGTAAAGGAGACTGCGGCAGAGGTCGGATGCGGATTTATTGATATGTGGAAGATCTCCAAGCCATTTATCAACGTATATATGCACTATACGGGCGACAGACTCCACCCTCGTGCTGAGGGCTATGCCGAGATGGCAAAGATCGTTGCGGCAGGTCTTCGCGGTACAGAGGCGGACGTTGCTGTTCCCACTGTTTCCGATACGGGCGTGGTTTACGTAAAGTCGGGCGGACTTGAAACGGGTAAGGGCGAAGCTCCGGAAACTGCGATAAACACAATTTCCAAGGCTGTCGGACTTTTGCGCGATAGCGGCGGAACTATCGTTATATGCGGCGAGTATACGACCACATACAACGAGTTTATGCCGGAAAACTTCAAGCGAATTACCATCACGTCTGATTATAACGGCGTAGATTATCGCAAGACAAGCGGTGCGGCCATCCATTTGAAGCATTCCTTATCTCTGCACGGAGATATTACTATTGACGACGTAGGCATGATAGTTGAAGGCAACAGCCTTATGCTTATCTGCAACTATAACGATATCATAATCGGAGACGGAGTGGAGATAACTCTCGGCGAGGGCTTCAAATCCTATCCGCTCTTCCTTGTGGGTATGAACGTGTCTGTCGGCGGTACTCCGCTTGATGCTATTTCTCTTGACAGCGAATGCAATATTGAGATAAACGGCGGTGCATGGTATTATGTGCGCTGCGGCAACCGCAGAAGTGCATCCGCACAGCCTTTCGGCGCAATTACTGAAAACGGCAAACTTACCGTTACGATAAACGGCGGAACCTTCTATAACGCAGGTAGTACGATGCATACTTCTGCCGTTGGAATGAACTCGAATTACGGCGAATGTAACCTCATTATTAACGGCGGTACCGTAAACGGTAATGTTTACTGCGTGGGCAGAGCAGGCACAACTACCTCAACAGATAAAGCGGAGATGACGGGTACTGTAAATGTCACCGTCAACGGCGGTGATATAACCGGCAAGATAATTGCGGTTGCTGATAGCACCAATGCTGTCAGCGGAAGCATAAACGTGACAGTTACCGAGGCTTATGAGAGCCTGCTCAGCGGCGATTATACGAACAAAATCGTAAAATAACGCTCGGAGTTTCAAAAAAACGAAGGTTCGCATTCTTTCTGCGAACCTTCGTTTTAATAAATGACCAATAGAATTTGTTTGATAGTTTTTGAAATATAATTAGGCCTTTTATATGCGAAGCGTTTCTACACAAAGTTCATCGGGAATATCTTCGATTTCGCCTGAGTAAACTTTGCGCCATTTGTTTTTCTCTATGCCGTTTTTACTCATTGTTTCCCATAATCTCCGGCGCGAGGTTGGAAATTCGAAATACACGCCGTTACTTTCGCCTGCTCGGGCCAAGATCACTTCTAAAGTATACATATAAAATCCTCCAGATTTTTTCGCTACGCATTTGCTTCCAAATGTGTATGCGTTCTATTTTTAGTATGAAAGAAATGAGGATGAGATAATTTGCAGTTTGAGAGGTGGCGGTGGAAAAAGAAATAAAATCATGTCTATTTGTTATTAATTTTTCCGTTATTACGATATATAATAAAACCACAAGGTTCAATGTTACAGCAAAATGCTTTTGTTCCCTATAGGGCAAAAAAGCTTATTCTCGCTGCGCTCGGATAAACTTCAAATCACAATTCTTTTTTTGGGGCCTTGCTTTTCAGCAAGGTCCCTTTTTCTTTTCTTCTCCGTAAGGAGAAAGAGGTTCTTTTCTTGTCTTTTACCTCTTCTGGGGAAAGAAGAAGGGGAGAAAAGAAGGGAGAAAGGGAAGAAAGAGAGAAGGAGAAGAGGATAGAAATATTTGCCCCGAAGAGGATAAATGAAAAATGCTGTGATAACCATATGGATTACAAGTGCCCGAAAACCTTTGTGTTTTCGGGCGCGTTTTTCGTTTTCAAGAAAACCCGATTATTATTGACTAAATCGAATAATGTCTGTATAATGACTTTGAAAGTATTGTTGCGTATACAAATTGACAGTTGAAGGAAAGGTGTAAAATGAGCGTATCGGATTTCAGGGGCGTGCTCAAGATAGATGACTTGAACAAGGACAATACCCCGTGGAGCCATATCTGCGATGATATTTCAACGGCTTCGCTGGAGATAAGTTACAGAGATACCGTTGAGCTGAATGCGGATATTACATCGTACGAGAGATACCGTGACGCATGGTATCCGCGCGTGAAAAAAGTTAAAAACGATCTCTATCTGCTTGTTTTTATGCCGGGGCAGTACGGCGGAAGAGAGCTGTATTACGCTACGTCATCTGACGGCAAATGTTGGAATGCGCCAGAGCTGTTGTGGGATAACAAGGAAGAATTCGTACATACCTTTGGGCCGCTTGAAGGAAAGAGCGACAAATACGTTGCTGTGAATCCCGATGCTTGTGTGCTAAAAAACGGCGAGATAATTGCGGTATATGAGATACGACCCTTTGCCGGATACGGCAATGCCGAATACCTTGATCTAAACGGCGTTTATATGAAACGCGGAACGGTAAATGATGATAATACCCTTAGCTGGAGCGAGGAAACTAAGCTCACCTGCGGTCAGGCTTGGGAGCCTTTTATCCGTCAGCGCCCGGACGGAGTGGTGGAGATATATTGGTCTGACGTTGCCGCGTACGTGGAAAAATACGGATTTGACAGAAAAAAACGTTCCACCGGTACCTCGCTGATATATTCCGAAGATAACGGCCATACCTGGATACCGGACATCGAATCCGGAAAGAAAAACAATTATATGTATCTGCGTGCATATCAGGAAAAGGTCGGAGACAAGGTTCCATACGGAGTGAATGCGGACGGAAGCCCTATGTATACCGACGAAGTCCCGTATTTCGGCGGACAGATGCCATCGGCTGTAACTATTTATAACGGAAAGACCTTGCTTGCGATAGAAGTGCATTATCTTGACGGCAGGTTCCACACCTCGCTTACCGTGAGTCCCGACGGCGGAAGCTGGAAGTCGCTTGGAATGCTTGAGGATTATTCCGAAAAAGAGCACGTTATAAAGCATATTGACGGTGCTGCGCCGTATCTTTCGGTATTTCCGTCAGGCGAAGCGTATCTAACCTATAATAAAGACAGCAAACTGCGAGCAAGACTTGTGAGTCCAGACGGAAAAAAGCTGAACGCCTGCGAATTCAATGCAGCGCCCGCCGCAACAAGCTGCTGGGGTGCTTCCGAAAACGTTGACAGTCACAAGGTTCTCAGCGTGTTCCCACATAAGGGTGATGGAAGCGGCAGAGGAATATTCATTTACACCTCTTACCTTAACCACCGTATAAACGCAAAAGCGTATGGCGATTTCAAATGGAACGAAAACACCGATGCGCTGTTTGTTGGAAGTGAATCACAGGCACAGATGACGGTGCAGGCGGCACACGATACAGAGAACGTATACTTCCTTATAAACCGCCAGGATCATGATCTCACAGACGGCGATACCGTAATTCTCAACGTTGGAGTTGCGAAAAACAGGTATTACCGCATTACCGTCGGACTTGACGGAATTCGTTCGCTTGAGCGCTTTGATAACGGAGAGAAAACTGCTTTGCCCGCTTGCGGAGCAGCGGACGTCAAGATATTCGGTACGGTAAACGACAGCGCCGATAAGGACGAGGGAGCGGTATTTGAAATAACCCTTCCCAGAGCGGTTTTCGAGCTTAACGGTATGTCCTTTAAGCTTTGCCCCGAACTTGAAAACAAGGACGGAGATACAGTTATAAACGATACTCTGGATGGAGTAAGTTTTGCGGATACGGATACTTGGCCCGAGGTGCGGCTGGAGAAATAATAGAAAAACAAAATGATATTAGTGGGGGGATGTAATTGTGTTAGAAATCATTAAAACCGAAAAGGGACATCTGATAACCGAAAACGGCAAAGAGTATGCTGTTATACCCTCTGTAAACGGTGCAGAGGACACATTTGAACCGATTGAAAACGGCGCGTGGCGTTGGCACAGAAAAACAAACGCACCGACGGATAAGATGCGTATGGAGATGCTGCTTATCGGCGAAGCATCCTTTACGATGGTCCCGTCTGTGAGCTACAACGGGAACGGCTGGGGCAAGACTCCCGAATACGTCGGTGACAGAGCCGAGGACGGCACACCGTGGTCGTGGGCATCGCACCGCGTTACGATCCCCGCTTGTACGTACAGCGAAAATAACGACGTCAGCCTTGCATTGATGGCTGAACCTAACAGCAATTCAGCATGTTCACTATATAAGGTCGATGAAGGAGAGAAGCATGTGCTTATATTCCCCGAGGAGGAGAAGCCGAAAACGCTTCACCGCCATTTCTGGGGAGAGCCTTTTCAAGGCACTATGGAGCCCCGCGACAGCTTTGAGGCAATTATCCTTGCCGTTCCGTCTGACGGAACAAAGCACAGGTATAAATCTTTGCTTGATTTTGCATGGCGCTATTACGGGCACAGCATTAACCCTCCGTTCAGCGCAAAGGAGCTTTACAGACTTTCCATTGCGTATGCACGATATCTGCTTCAAAAAGAAAAGGATGGCTTTATAGGCTTTACAAGCGGGGCACAGTGGCTTCCCAAGCTAAACGGTTATCAAAAGTCCGAGCACGGCTATGAGCTTGGCTGGGTAGGACAGAATGCATCCTTTGCCACGGCATTTATTTATGATTACATAGAAAACGGCGATAAGGAAAATCTTGATATCGGTCTTGCGGTGCTTGACGGTTGGCTTACCAAGGGCATTACCAACGACAGATTCATCAACGCCCACAAGAGATATAATACCGAGCCGAATCCCTTGCTTGACCTGCCCTTTGAGACTATGACAAAAGAAGATCTCGACCCATGGGAATTCCCGGAAAGCTTGCTTGAGGGAATTATTTGCAGAAGACTTGGCAGACCGCGCCCTGCATCTACCGGAAAGCCTCTGCCTCCCGGAAGCGATGCCTGCAATCTCGGCACCGGTGCAGAGGGGTACTTTGAAGCATACGATCTGTTGAAGAGCATAGGTATAGACAGACCGGAATACCTTGAATGGGCGCTCAAGACCTGCGATTTTGCACTTGAAAGCCAGGATGAGAATGGTTGCTTTGCAAAAAATTGGGATCACGAAGGAAATGTGAAGTCCAAAAAGGGAACTATCGGATGTTTCCTTATCCTGCCGCTTATCAACGCTTCCAAACGCACCGGCGACGGTAAGTATCTTGAAGCCGCAAAACGCGCATTTGATTTTTATTATGAAGAATTGGAGCGCGAAGGATATACAACTGCCGGTGCACTTGATACCTACAGTATAGATAAGGAATCCGCGTCACCCCTGCTCCGTGATTCGCTTGCTCTTTACGAGGCTACGGGAGATAAAAAGTATATCGAATGTTCTGAGAAGATCGCATGGTATCTGTGCACTTGGATGATGCATTTTACCGTCGATTATCCTGAAGACTGCCTCATTGCCAAGTTGAATTACGATACCTTTGGTGCAACAAGCGTTTCCACGCCCCATAACGCGCTTGACCAGTATGCACTGCGCGACGTTATCTCTTTCTTGAAGCTTTATGAACTTACCGGCCTTGTGCAGTGGAGAGAGCGTGCGCTTGCATTTTGGTGTAACGCTTGTCAGGGCATTTCGGACGGTACACTGTTTATTAACGGCCGCCTACGACCCGTTGGTTCTCAGGATGAGGCAATATTCCATACTCGTTGGGGAAGGCATACCGTGCCGCCCTTTACACCTTCACAGTGGCTTGCATCCTGGCCGTGCGCCTTCAGGCTTGAAAACCTGCGCTGGCACCCCGATTGGAGCGTGTTCGACGAGGGACTCATAAATATCGAAGGCGCAGTGAAATAGGAAGCAGAATGTAAAATGAAGTTGCGGCGCACACGGTTCGATATGATGGATGACGCTATACAGATAATGATATCACAATGTCACCACTTTTATATGGAGCAGTATTATGACCGCGCGTTAGGCAGACGTTTCGGAGTTGTTGGGAAGATTTCAAATGAAGAGAATTAAAAGCTTGTTCTCAGGTATCAAACCATTAAACTGTATAATAATCGCATCCAGCGGAGTTTTTCTTGCCTTCGGACTTTATAACGTGCATTCTCTTTCTGGTGTTACAGAGGGTGGAATACTTGGTCTGAATCTTTTGCTTGAGTATTGGTTTTCCGTTTCTCCGGCTGTCTCCAATTTTGTTTTCAGTGCTATATGTTATTTTATCGGCTGGCGGACACTGGGAAGGAAGTTTATCGTGTATTCAGCCGTTGCGGCGGCGAGTTTTTCTGCCTCCTATGCGGTGTTTGAGCGCTTTCCGCATTTGTGGCCCGAGCTTTATTCGATGCCGCTTATCGCGGCACTCCTTGGCGCGTTGTTCGTTGGTATCGGTACGGGGTGTGCCGTGCGCTTTGGCGGTGCACCCTGCGGAGACGATGCGCTGGCGATGAGCTTTTCCGCGCTTTTTAAGATAAAGGTTCAATGGGCTTATCTTATCACGGACATTACGGTTCTGCTGCTTTCGCTCTCGTATATCCCGCTCGGCAGGATAGTCTATTCTCTCATAACCGTTGTGCTGTCGGGGCAGATAATAGGTGCGATACAAAGAATAAACAGAAGGTAGGTGAAAACACCTACCTTCTGTTTATTCTTTTCTTTTCGGGGAGAGCCCCATAACTCTTTTGAAGCATTTGCCGAAATGATATTCGTCGCAAAAACCGTAAGTCGCGGCAACCTCCTTTAAGGTCAGCGTCGGCTCGTTTCTTAACAGCTCGTCTGCTATCTTGCATTTCTGCTCTATCTGCCAGGCGTGTATGCCCATTCCGGTTTCGGCCTTGAACTTTGCGGTGATGGTACGTACGGACCAGCCGTATTTTTTTGCCAGCTCCTCATTTGATATGAAGCGGTGCGGGGATCTGTTTATCTGTGCCTTGATATCGTCAACTATGGAATTGCCTTTGGTGCCTTCGGCGCTCATATCGCAAAGAAGCAGGTCAAGATACGCCGTGGCTTTTGCCCTTTCGTAAATATCGTCCGACCAGAAGGATGAGATTATCCTGTCAAAATGCTTTTCAAAGATCGGATTGCCTGCGCAGTGCAAAACCGTCGGAAAGCAGTAAAAGCCCTTGCTTTGCTCCCCGGTTTCCTTTAACGTGTCATTCTCGTGGGTTTTGAAGTGGATGAATCTCGTTTTTACAAGTCCGTTGCACGGCGCGGTGCCGTAGTGATGATGCCCGCCCTGTAAAAGAATTATATCCCCTGCTGTAAGATCATAGGTAACGCCGTCCTGGGCGATGCTCCATTCCCCTTCCTTGATGTAAAGAAGATCGTGCACGTGCATAATTCTGTCAGCGTGTCGGCTTTGAATATGTTGGTTATAATTGCAGGTCTCTATTATTCTTTTCTTGCTTCCGTCCAATATGTTAAATAACACAAGAACTCCTTTTTGTACAAAACATTGCCGTTTTGTACATTTATTTTTATCTATGGTAAGTATATCATAAAAACAAGGGCAAAGTCAATTGTAATGCGTGTTTTGCGTTGCGCGGATCGTTATAAAAGGCTTTTTTGTACGATCTGTACCTGCGCTCCGTTTCCCGAATTCACAAAACAAAAAGCACCTTAAGGAGGTAAACTCTGTGTTAAAAAGCTTTACATTCAAAAACGGTTTTCTTGCGCGGCAGGCTCGGCTTGTTTGCGATACCGTAATACCGTATCAGGAAAAGGTTATAAATGACGAGGAGGACGATTGTGCTCCGAGCCACGCAATAGCAAACTTCAAAAATGCCGCTTATCTCAATAAAAACGGAGCAATGGCGGAAAACGGAGAATTCTACGGGCAGGTATTTCAGGATAGCGACGTTGCGAAGTGGATCGAGGCGGCGGCATATTCGCTGCAGATAAAGCCCGACGTGTGCTTGGAAAAGCGCCTTGACGAGCTTTGCGACGTTATTGCGGACGCGCAGGAGGAGGATGGGTATCTTCAAACCTATTTTACCTTGAAGCGTCCGACGGAAAGATTTAAAAATCTGCTTGAAGCGCATGAGCTTTACTGCTCCGGTCATATGATGGAGGCGGCGGTTGCCCTTTATGAGGTAACGGGCAATGACAAGCTGCTTCGGATAATGCAAAAAAATGCGGATATGTTATATCGGCGTTTTGTAACAGAAGGTGCAGAAGGCTACCCCGGTCACCCCGAGATCGAGCTTGCGCTGATGCGCTTGTGGCGCGCTACGGGCGATGAAAGATACAAGGAGCTTGCCGAGCATTTTATAAACGTGCGCGGTGTTGATGCCGAGTTTTATGACAGAGAATCGGAAAAACGCAATTGGAAGATATGGAGCGGAAAAACGGGAGATCTGAAGTACAGACAGGCGCACCTCCCCGTCAGAGAACAGACGGATGCGGTAGGACACGCCGTCAGAGCTGTATATCTCTATACCGCGATGGCTGATATTGCCGCTGTTACAAAGGAAGAAAAGCTTACCGAAGCGTGCTTCAGACTTTTTGACAGCATAGTAAAAAGGCAGATGCACATTACGGGCGGTATCGGTTCCTCGCGTATAGGGGAAGCGTTCAGCGTCGATTACGATCTGCCGAACGATACCGCGTATTGCGAGACGTGTGCTTCCATTGCTCTTGTTTTCTTTGCTTCAAAGATGCTCAAGTTAAAACGAAGCGGAAGCTTCGCTGATGTTATGGAGCGCGCTCTGTTTAATACGGTGTCCGCAGGTATGGAGCTAGACGGAAAAAAGTTTTTCTACGTAAATCCCCTTGAGGCGATACCGGGGGTTTCAAGCGTGGCGCCGGTATATATTCACGCGCGCCCCGTAAGACCCGGATGGTTCGGGTGCGCATGCTGTCCTCCAAACGCCGCAAGGCTTTTTGCATCCACTGCTAACTATATATGGGATATCAAGGACGGAGTGCTTTATTCCAACGTTTTTGCCGCAGGGGAGCTTGCACTTGATAACGTATGCATATCCGTGGAAACGGATTATCCCTTTGGCGATATCGTGAAATACACGGTCAAAGAGGGAAGTGCGAGACTTGGTATACATATACCCGAGTTTACGCTGCAGAACTTCAGTATTTCGGCAAAGGGCGAGCTTGCGGACGGGTATTATTACGTTGATGCAAGAGCAGGTGACGTTATTACCCTGAAGCTTGATATGTCCCCACGCATAAACCGCACAAGCATAAAGGTCGCATCAAACAGCGGGAAGGCGGCGATCACCGTCGGCCCCTTGGTGCTCTGCGCTGAGGGCGCGGATAATGACGGAGAGGTCTTTGGATTTACTCTTGACGGAGAGGCGGAGCTGCTGCTTGAAAAAAAGACTCCCGCAGAGATCGGCGGCTTCGGAAATGCGGCAAACGATCTCGGCAAAGTATATACCGTGCTTGCCGATGGGTATGAGCTGGTTTCCTGTGATCCCGAGGCGCTTTATTTCAGCGAATATCGTGAGGAGAAACGCCGTATAAGGCTTATACCGTACTTTATGTGGGCAAACAGAGGACTGAATCAAATGCGTGTTTGGATGCCTGTGAAATAACGGAGATAATAAAATGAATAACAAAAGACTTAATGTTAGCCTTGTCGGGCTCGGCTTTGGCGGTGCTTTTGCGGGAATATACAAGGAGCATCCCGACGTCGGCGAGCTTACGCTGTTCGATACCGACCGTGCGAAGGCGGAAAATGTGTCGGAGCATATCGGCGGCGCAAGAATAGCCGACAGCTTTGAGGCGATACTTGCCGATAAAACCGTTGATGCCGTGCATCTTGTAACTCCTATTCCCATGCACGCAGAGCAGACCGTGAAAGTTCTGGATGCGGGCAAGCACTGTGCCTGCACCGTGCCTATGGCGACCTCGCTTGAGGATATCAGACGCATCGTGGAGGCAAAGCGCAGATCGGGAAAAAATTATATGATGATGGAGACCACGCTGTATACCTATCAGTTCTTCTATGCTTCCGAGATGAAGCGGGAGGGAAAGTTCGGCAAGATACAGTTCTTCCGAGGCTCGCATTATCAGGATATGGCAAACTGGCCGTCCTATTGGATGGGACTGCCCCCTATGTGGTACGGCACGCACGCAATAGCGCCCATGGTCGCACTTTCCGATTCGCGCATTTGCCGCGTTAACTGCTTTGGCTCGGGTAATATGGAAGAATGGCTTCGCGAGCAGTACGGCAATCCCTTCCCGGTGGAGAGCGCTTTGTTTGAGTTTGAAAGCGGCATAAAGGGCGAGGCAACGCGCTCTCTGTTTGAATGCGCACGCGTGTATCAGGAGGGAATGTTTGTTTACGGTTCCAATGCTTGCTTCGAGTGGGGTTTTGGGGACGGAAGCGATCCGTACGTTACCATCTATCAGCAGGCGGTAGAGGGCAAGCGCGGCGGCAGAAGCGTTGTGAACGTCACGCCAATGCCCAATTATCACGATCGACTGCCCGAGGAGATACAGCACTTCACCGTCGGATGTAAATTCGACCCGCTCAACCCGCAGGAATCTCTCAAAAAGGGTGCGGGCGGCGGTCACCACGGCTCGCACCCGCACCTTGTGCACGAATTCGTGCGCAGTTGTGTGGAGGCGCGCAAGCCTTGGATAGACGAGGTGCTCGGCGCCAATATTACCGCGGCGGGCATCTGCGCGCACGAATCAGCAATGAAAAACGGCGAGGCCGTAACAGTTCCCGAGTTTTAATGATCCTTAAGGAGTGTAAAAACGCGTTTTTACACTCCTTAAGTTTCTTTTGGGAAGGTAATTCAAAATATGCCAATATACCTTGACAGGAAATACTGTGTGTGATATAGTATTGTGTGTAAAGATGTATGGAGGTAAGTGCTATATGGATATACAGCTCAAGCGAGGATTGCTGGATATTTGTGTGCTTGCGGCGATAAAAAACGATGACTCCTACGGCTACAAGATAATAAAGGACGTAAAGCCGTATGTAGATATATCGGAATCCACGCTGTACCCTATACTGCGCAGGCTTGAAGCCGCCGAGCTGCTTAGCGTACGGACGGTGGAGCATAGCGGCAGATTGCGTAAATATTACCGAATAACGGATGCGGGAAAAGCTCGCATCGAAGCATTCAAGGAAGAATGGCAGGAGCTGCTGGCCATTTACGGTTTTATCTCCAAGGAGGACGGCAATGACTAAGCTTGATTTTTTGTATGAACTGCGTGAGGCGCTCGGAGTTATGCCTCGTGAGGATATAGAGCGTTACGTCGATTACTATTCGGAGATGATAGATGACCGCATAGACGACGGAATGAGTGAGGAAGATGCGGTTGCCGAGATCGGCAGTGCAGAGGATGTTGCGGCAAAAATACTCGGTGAGCCTGCACCGAAAACCTTAAAAGAAGAAACGCCGAAAGAAAAAGCGCCTAAGCGTGAGCGCGGATCAAGTCCTCTTGCGATCACTTTGATAATACTCGGGTTCCCCGTGTGGTTTCCGCTTGTTATATCGGCAATCGCCGTTCTCATTTCACTCATTGCCGTGTTGTTTTCTCTCGTTATATCTGTTTGGGCAGTTGAGACATCGCTTTGGGGATGCGCGATCGGCTGTCTCATTTCAGGAGGTGTATCCTTCATTTGCGGAAGAGTGCCTACGGGACTTATGCTTTGCGGTATAGCGGTCTTTTCCGCGGGACTTTCCGTGTTTATGTTCTATGCCTGCAAGGCAGCAACAAAGGGGTCTGCGCGGCTTACGGCAAAGATCTTTTTGACAATAAAGAATCTCATCGTGCGTAAGGAGGAAAGAAAATGAATAAACGTGCAATAATTGCCTCGATCATCGGCGGGATACTTATAATTCTTGGACTCGCAATGGCTGCGGGCGGCTTTCTGTTAAGCGGCTCGGATATTACTTTACTGGGCACGGAGGAATGGGAAATGAATACTTACAGCATAACTGAAGATTTCAGCATGATTTCCGTTGATACAAACACTGCGGACATCGTCTTTCTTCCCTCAGAGGGTGGAGAATGCAGGGTGGAGTGCAGTGAACGCAAAAACCTGAGACATTCCGTCAGCGCGGAAGGAGGCACTCTTGCCATCAAACTTGTCGATAACAGAAAATGGTATGAGTATATTTCACTTTTCTCGTTTGGCGAGGATAAGATAACCGTTTATCTGCCAAAGACCGAATATGAAGATCTTTCTGTCAAAAACGGTACGGGTCATGTTGATATACCGAATGGATTAACTTTTGAAAACATAAACGTCACTGCAAGCACCGGTGACGTTAAGCTTGCCGCTTCCGCTGCGGGAGATGTCAGAATAAAAACAAGCACCGGCTCAATAAAAGCGGACGGAATTTCTGCGGATAAGCTGGAGCTTACCGTTTCCACCGGCAGAGTTGCGTTAAACAAGGTGGTCTGCACGGGAAATATAAATATCCTGGTAAGCACGGGAAAGGCAATACTTACCGACGTGACGTGCAGAGATTTGTTTTCCGAAGGCAGCACTGGAGATATCACGCTTAAAAACGTTATAGCCTCGGGTTCTTTTGATATTGAAAGAAGCACGGGTGACGTTTATTTTGATGCCTGCGATGCCGCTGCCGTCAAGGTGGAGACCGACACCGGTGACGTGGAGGGAACCTTTCTTACAGATAAGATCTTTGCGGCAAAAACAGATACGGGCGCGATAAGAGTTCCCACTTCTGTCAAAGGCGGACTTTGTGAGATAGAGACCGATACCGGGGATATCAGGGTAGAGATCGTAAACTAAGGTCTTGCACTCAATACAGCGGACTGTTGGAGCTTATGCTTTTTCTGCCGTCCATGCTATTTCTCCGTTTATTACGGTCATATGGACGGATGAGGCTATCTCCAAAGGGTCTCCATTGTACAAAACAAGGTCTGCGTCCTTACCTGCTTTAAGGCTGCCCAACCTATGATCTACGCGGCATATACGCGCGGCATCGATGGTAATTGCGCGCAATGCTCCCCATTCGCCCATACCTTCCTTTGCTGCAAGCCCTGCGCACAGCGGAAGGTATTGAATGCGCGATACGGGGTGATCTGTGGTAAGCGCTACGGTGACACCTGCTTTTTGGAGTATTCCGGGTGTTTTGAAGTCCGATAAGCTCACCTCGTTTTTACTGCGTGAAGCAAGAGAAGGTCCGACTATTGCGGGAAAACCGCTTTCCGCAATTTCCTCTGCTATAAGATGCCCCTCTGTGCAATGGTCAAGCGTAAGACCAATGCCGAATTCTTTTGCTATCCGAATGGCGGTAAAAATATCATCCGCGCGGTGAACGTGTGCTTTAAGAGGGATCTTACCGTCAAAAAGTTCGCGGTAGCATTCCATGTTGAACTTTACTGCGCCGTTTGTTTCAAAGTATTGCCGCGCCTCGGACAGAGCCTCGCGTATCAGTGATGCTATACCCATTCGTGTGGAGGGCATATTTCCGTTAGGTCCGTAGTTTGTCATAGGGTTTTCGCCGAACGCGAGTTTGAGGGCAGAGGGCGCCAGCACTGTCATATCGTCAATGCGGCGGCCGTGCGTTTTAATAAAAGCGAACTGACCTCCGATGGGATTGGAACTGCCCGGTCCTGCCATGACACCGGTTATGCCTGCGGCCAATGCATTGTGAAAGGCGCTGTCCATAGGATTTACGGCATCTATGGCGCGCATGCAGGGTGTGATCGGGTTCGTCCCCTCATTGCATTCATCGCCTTGGGAGCTCTTTTTTTCTTCCGATATGCCGATATGGCTGTGAGCATCAATAAAACCCGGATAAACGCGCATGCCGGAAGCATCTATTGTATGCATACGTTCCGTAGGTGTTATGTTGCTTGAAATTTCCAATATTTTTCCGTTTTCGCAGAGTATATCTCCGTGTATCGCTTTGTTTTCCTCCATAGTATATATAAGTCCGTTTTGGATCAAAAGCATTTTGTGCCTCCTATTGAATTTGTGTATAGTTTCTCGATAATGCGGTAAACTATACTCGAAAACAAGAAAGGAGGATGTAACAATGAATTATAATCAGAACAATCAGTACAACAACCAGAACCAGTATAAAGATCAGCAGAACCAGAAGAATAACCAGCAGAACCAGCAGAACAGCCGGAACAATCAGAACAATCAGA
>JAZQJQ010000024.1:0-5062 GCA_045541735.1 Eubacteriales bacterium | reverse complement strand
GGGTTTTACATCACGCAGGAGGCTCTTGACCGAATGAAAACCATCGGCTGCTATCCTCTTATCAAGATCTCCTTTGACGGACTCGGACACCATGATTGGCTGAGAAACCGCAAAGGAGCTGAGGAAGACGCGCTTCGTGCCATCAAGCTCTGCGTTGACAACGGTTTTCGCGTGAAGGTACAGACCAACGTGCACAGACGGAATATCGATTCTATGCTCCCCACCGCCAAGCTGCTTGACGAAATGGGCGTATATGAAATGCGAATTATCCGCACCACCGAGGTTCCGAGATGGAATGAGAATGCCAAAGGCGCGACTCTGGAGCTTGAGGAATACTACGACCGTATGCTTGCATTTGCAGAGGCGTATATTGCGGACAAGCACCAAATGAACATCGACATCTGGCAGTTTATGTCGATATTCCCGAACAGCCGCTCCTACCGAATGCGCCCGATAGAATGCGGTATCGGTGAGTACCGAGACTCAATTCCCGTGTGTCGCGGCAATCGCGGTATGATCGCAGTTGCGGCAAGCGGCAACGTATATCCCTGTATGCAAATGTCGGGATATTACGAGGCGCACGGTGATATCCTCGGTAACGTAAAGAGCGACGGCTTACAGAGTCTTTTGCAGTGCGGACGGTATCTTTCCGAGGTTTGCACGACGGTAGGTGAGCTTGCCGCAGTCAATCCAAAGTGCGGAAATTGCCCGTACTTCAAGCATTGTGCTGGAGGATGCCGCGCGATCGCATTAACGCTCACGGGAGACAAGATGGGCGTTGACCTTGCGAAATGTCTGTTTTTCGGCAAGGGATATTACGAAAAAATCGAAACACTTATGAATGGGTGGACGAACAGAAGCCCGATGGAGAAATAACTATGGAAAAAACGTTAAAACGGCTTTTTGATTATCAGCGCTTTGCAAACAACAAAAGAATAGCGGATATGATCGCGGATACGGAAAGCCGTTATAACGCCGCTCCGCTTTCGGATGATATGCTGGAGCTTGTCAGCGCGGCGGGAGAAGCCGACGACCAAAGCAAGCTCAAAAAAGACGGTGACACGGACGATGAGTAGTGTTACGAATATAGATCAAGATAAAGTATATCTTGATTATAAGGACAAAGTAACCGCCTACGTAAGAGGTAAGCTCGCAAACGAGCACGACGTAGAGGATATCGTTTCCACGGTGTTTTTGAAGGTCTATCAAAGGATCGACAGCTTCGATCCTTCAAAAGCGTCGTTATCTACGTGGATCTACACGATTACGAGAAACACGGTTATTGATTATTTTAAGAAGAGAAAAATACATATCGAATTTTCGGACGAAATCGGGATAGATATGCTTCCCGATGATTCGCTTGTAAACGACGAGCTTCTTGATTGTCTTGCGGATACTCTTGAATTGCTCTCCGAACGGGAGAGGGATTTGATCATCCTGCATTACTACAAGGACTTTACGCTCAAGCGGATTGCCGAAATGATGGGTATGTCTTACATAAATGCAAAGATTGTTCACGCAAAAGCACTGGCTTTTATGCGAAACAATATGGATAGAATTTTATGATTGATATCGGGGAGAGAGCCGTATGAAAAAGATATTAGCTCTTGTATTGATCGCCGTTATGGGATTATCCGTCCTAACGGGCTGCGGTGTAAATCAAGACGCCAAAACCATATACATTTTAGGACCTACGCCCGATCACGGTTGGACTGCTCAGGCGGGAGCGTATGCCGAACAAAAAGCAACCGAGATCAACGCTGCGGGAAAGTATAAGGCAGTTTATATGCCCGCGTCTACGGGCGAGGAGCAGGTCGATCTGGTTCAAATGATCATAGCGAATGGCGACGCTGCCGGTGTCGTCTTCTTCGCGTTGGAGGACTCTGCAAAAGCCGGACAGGAAGCCTTAATCGTAAATAACATTCCGTTTATATCGTTTGACCGAATCATTGAAGGTCCCGACAAATATGCTATTTTGAATGCCTCGGGTGACAATTGGCAGTGCGGAGCCGGAATTGCATATTGGCTCCAGCAAAAAGGAATGCTCCCCGGAGATACGATGATTACGCTGATCGGTGATAACGGTACGGTCTGCACGCGCCGTCAGGAAGGCTTTGAACAATTCTTAAAGGGTGAGCTGTCATATTATGATGAGCATACGAAGCAGACTTATCAGACGAATAAGATTTGGTCTCAAGCGCAAATAGACGCATTGTGCGCCGATTACAAGGTCGTTTGTAATTGGAGCGCGGACGGTGCCTACGACTATTTGGAGCAAAAGCTGACTGATATTACGGCTGATGCGAAAAGTAACGGCGGTAAGCTGTTTATCTATTCGATGGATGATGAAATGACGTTTGGCGTTATGCGGTTGCTTGAAGGTAATTCGCTGTCCGATGCTACGAAGAACGATCTTGCCAATATGGACGTTTATATCTCCGCAATCGGAGGTATGCAGGAATTATACGACGTGATAAGCGGAGCATCCTCGCAATCCGCTATTGCCACCACATATTTTGATGATATGATGTCCGTCTATTTCTCTCCGAAGATGATGATGAACGTCGTTGGATATATGGTGGATTATCTTGACGGCAACTGGACTTATGAAGTCGGCAGCGGCAAGTATGAGCCCGTATGGATCGTAGATAAGAACAACGTGAGCCAATACGAAGGATTTACGGGACACGCTAAGTAAGAGGACAAAAGCGTAAAAACTGATGTTAGGAGATTGTTGCATGAGTAATCTGTTACATATGCAAGGTATATATAAGTCTTTCGGCGGAGTCAATGCTCTGACAGATGCACATCTTGATGTTGAACGTGGAGAAATTCACGCCCTGCTCGGTGAAAACGGCGCGGGAAAATCAACCTTGATGAATATCTTAACGGGAGTTATTCATGCCGACAAAGGCAAAATTGAATTTGACGAAAAAAGCTACGTTCTTCCGTCTATACGGCAAATGCAGGCGGCAGGGATTGCCTTCGTTCATCAGGAGCTCAGTGTAATCAATGATCTTCTGGTATATGAAAACGTTTTTCTCAACCGTGAAATAAAGAATTGCTTTGGCGTGTTAAAAAAGACGCAAATGATTGAGGAAACCAAAGAACTGTTTTCAAGTCTCGGTATTGATATCGATCCTGTTGAATTGGTATCCTCACTGAAGCCGGGAGAAAAACAGCTTTTGGAGATTTGCCGAGCACTTCACCAAAATGCCAAGCTGTTAATATTGGACGAGCCGACCACGACCTTGAATAATGAGGAAATCAAACGACTGTTTGAAATTTTGAAAAAGAAAAGAAACGAAGGAATATCTTTTATTTTCATTTCTCATAAAATGCCCGAAATCTTTGAAATTGCAGATCGATATACCGTATTCAGAAACGGAGAGTTCGTTTCATGCGGTAATATTCGTGATACCGATGCGAGATCCATTACATCGGATATGATAGGTCGCGAGTATGCAGATGAGGACGTTTATCAGCCTCGCCCACTGGGAGACGTTGTTGTAAAAATAAGCAAGCTTACGGGAAACGGATTTCAAAACGTGGATTTGTCGATTCGTAGGGGCGAGATCGTTGCGCTGACCGGACTTGCAGGCAGCGGAGCAAGTGAAGTGTTGCAAACAATGTTCGGAGCAATTCCGATTCATAGTGGTACGGTCGAGATTCACGGAAAAGCGGTAAGCGGCAGCATTAAGCGGTTTATGAAAAACAAAGTCGCTATGCTCCCCTCAGACCGAAAGGAAAACTCTGTGATTGCCGATATGACGATTCTTGAGAACTGTCAGATCGCCGAGCATACCCTCTCTTTCCCCAAAAACATTATCAATACCAAGCGCGAAAGAAATAAGTTTGATATATTAAAGAAAATGCTTCGTATAAAATCCGATTCACCCGAAGCATCCATAACCTCGTTAAGCGGAGGCAATCAGCAAAAGGTATTCCTTGCAAGATGGCTTAACACGGAGGCTGATATTTTGATTTTCGACAATCCGACGCAAGGTGTTGACGTTGGAGCAAAGGCGGAAATATATCAGTTGATTCTCGGATTTGCCAAGGAAGGAAAAACCGTTATACTAAATTCCTTGGAGATACCGGAAATACAAAAGGTTTCGGATCGCTGCGTGGTGTTTTACGACGGAGGCATAGCGAAAATCTTTTCTCATAATGAAATCAACGAGCGTGACGTGATGATGTATTCGACCGGCGCTGCTACGAAAGAAACCTGCGAGGTGTGATATGAATAATACAAAGAAATTAACGTTCAATTCAGTATTGAAAAAAGCAACGACCTGCTGTGGCAAATATAGCTACGCATTCGTGTTTGGATTGATTCTGATCGTTTATGCTATAACCATCAATGCGAACGGAAACCAATTCAATCCCGGTCATATTTCCGCAATTTTATCCAGTCAAAACTCGGTTGTTGTCGGTACGATGGCAATCGGTATGGCGTTGGTGATTATCACAGGTCAAATCGATTTGTCCCTCGGCTCCTCTTTGGTTCTGTGCTCCGGTATCACGATTATGACCTACAATGCGACGGGTGGAAACGTATTTTTGATGTTCCTTGCCGCATTGGGCTCCGGTCTTGTGTGTGGACTCATCAACGGTGTGCTTGTCGGATATGCAAAAATGCCGTCTTTCATCGTAACGCTCGGCACGATGCTGATCTATCGTTCGCTGACGTTATCGGCAGTGCGTGAAATTGATTCCACGCTCAGCGGCTCATCCTCAAGCCTGTTTGCTATGATTGACGATATGCCGAGCTATGAATTTATACGATTGAAATTCGGAACGGGAGGACTCCGCCTCGGCACGTTCCAAATTCCGTACATATTCTTCCTATTTATAGCCGTGACCGTGTTGTTTATCTTTGTGATGTCATATACGAAGTACGGCAAAAGTGTTTATGCCGTTGGAAGTAACGAAAAGGCAGCAAGACTTGCGGGAATTAACGTAAGCGGTGTTAAAGTATCTGTTTTCGTTATTGCGGGACTTATGGTTGGCATTGCAAGTTTCATTCAAGCCTGCAAGATCGGCAGCGTTACTCCCGCAT
>JAZQJQ010000023.1:0-17798 GCA_045541735.1 Eubacteriales bacterium | reverse complement strand
TTTTCTGTTGGTTTAATGAAATCGTTGCGCGGCAACGATGAAATCTTCACTTCGTTCAGATGAAATCCAAGGACAAGTCCTCGGATGAAATCAAATCCGTCTAAATACAACCCTGCGAAGCAGGATTTCATCGCAAACGCGGTTTCATCCACCGGAGGTGGATTTCACCCGTCGAAGACGGATTTGACTGCGTGTTCTCCGTTAAGGATAACACGCTAATTGCCGACGGTTTTTTTGTAGGGCGGATATTATCCTCCCGTTTTAATCCTTTTTCTTTCTCGGTGCGGTGTATTTCTTAAAGCAAACTGCCGTACGGGCGGGGAGGTAGGCTTTAAAGTGTGCTCCCCCGTCATCTGCTGCGGTATAGATGTGCTCGGTGCTTATGCGGTCAAAACCGCCGAAGCGCTCTTCATCGGTGCTGAGCACAGCTTTATACTTACCCTTTGCAGGTACGGGTATTCTGTAGCCTTCATAGCTGTTTGTGGGACTGAAGTTGAATGTGAATATCAGTCCGCCGCGCTCGTACACGAGCACCTGTGCCTGCGCATCTATAAACAGGCAATTGGGGCGTTTTCTTAAAATATCCGCATCCTTTGCAAGCGCTATCATTGCCTTGTCAAAGGCATACAGATCACCGTAGCGCAGGTCATCTCTATCGGCAAGGCTCCATTGGCGGCGGCAATAGAAATAGCTCCAGTTATTGCCCTCGCGCGGGAAATCTATCCATTCCGGGTGTCCGAATTCGTTACCCATAAAGTTGAGGTATCCGTCTCCTCCCGCGGTTGCGGTTATAAAGCGGATCATCTTGTGAAGCGCCATTCCGCGGTCGATCACCGGGTCTTCGGTGTACTTTGACATTGAGGTGTACATATTTGCATCGCAAAGGCGGAACATTATGGTCTTATCGCCGACAAGCGCCTGGTCGTGGCTCTCGGCATAACCGATATATTTCTCGCCCGGACGGCTGCCCGTCAGCTCGCCCCAGATGCGCCACATATCCCAGCTCTCGTCGGGGCATTCCTTGATGAGCTTTATCCACATATCCGGCTGTCCCATTGCAAGGCGGAAGTCAAAGCCGATGCCGCCGTCCTTTATAGGCAGGCACATTCCGGGCATGCCCGACATATCCTCGGCAATGGTTATTGCCTTGGGATATACCTCTCTTATCAGCTCGTTTGCAAGCTGGAGATAGGTGACTGCCTCCGTGTCGGTATTCATTGAAAAATACTTGCTGTAATCGGAAAAAGCAACGCCGAGACCGTGATCGTGATACAGCATAGAGGTAACGCCGTCAAAACGGAAACCGTCGAAATGATATTCCTCCAGCCAGTATTTGAGATTGGAAAGCAGGAAGTGGATCACTTCGTTCTTATTGTAATTAAACAGCTTTGTGCTCCAGGCAGGGTGCTCGCCCCTGCCGCCATCGTGGAAGAACTGATATACCGTGCCGTCGAATTCGTTTATACCCTCGGCGGTGTTTTTGACCGCGTGGCTGTGTACAAGGTCAAGCAGTACGGCTATCCCCATTCCGTGTGCGGTGTCGATAAGCTCCTTGAGCTCGGCAGGGGTGCCGTAGCGTGAGGACGCGGCAAAGAAGGATGAAACCTGATAACCGAACGAACCGTAATACGGATGCTCCATTATCGCCATTATCTGCAAAGTGTTGTAGCCGTTTTCTTTTATGCGCGGCAGGATGCGGTCGATAAACTCGCGGTAAGTGCCAACACCCTCCGTTTCCTGCGCCATGCCAATGTGGCATTCATAGATAAACGGGCGCTTAGCAGGGACAAAGTCCGTGTTTTTCCACTCGTAATCCGGCTCGTCAACTATAACGGCGGACCAGATGTAGGTAGTTGGATCCTGCTCCACGCGGCGCGCGTAAAGGGGTATCCTTTCAAGCAGGTCGCCGTTATGGCGCACTATCGTTTTTACGTGACAGCCGTTCCACAGAGCACCTTTTCCGGGCAGAAATATCTCAAAAACTCCGTTTCCGAGCGGAGTGAGCTTAAGGTCGAGCCATCTCCAACCTGTCATATCGCCCGTGAGGTACACCTCGTCTGCGGCAGGTGCCCATTCGCGGTAATACCAGCCGTCCTCGGTCTTATGAAAGCCGAAATATCGGTGTCCGTTTGCAAAGTCCTTCAGCTTGCCCTTTTTGCCGACAAGCTCCGTCCTTTTTCGTGCATAGTTTTCCATACGCAGATCGATATCTGCTTTGAACGGAAGGAGATAGGGGTCGTATTCAAATATCTTGTATGCCATAGCTTGCTCCTTTTCTGTGGAGATCTGCCGATCCTTCATATACAGTTTAGCACACCGGAAAAAAAAAAACAATATCACGGCGAAAACCTATATTATTTATTGACAAAATGTACTCAATATATGTATACTAAGAAAAAATACCTCGGAGGATAGTATGGAAAAGTACGTTGTTCCCGTAAGTACAAACGGAAAGCCGTATTCGGACGGTAAACAGCGCAGGCTTATATATTTCAAGGTGCGTTATAACAAATACCGCGACCTTTGCACTTCGCTCGAAAATGCGGTGACCGACAGAGAAGAATGGGCCGAGGCAAACGCAGTGCTCTGCCTGCCCGATAATTACGGCAAAACCGGCGAAAAGACTCCGCTTATCATCTCCTGTCACGGTGCGGGAAGCACCGTAAACGAGGAAAAGAACTATGCGGGCGGCATTGGAGGCGTGCTTGAATGTATAGATAACGGCTATGCCGCGCTTGATATCGACGGCACGGCGCCGCACGGGCGTTCCATGGGATGCCCCGAGCATGTTTTTGCAATGTATAAGGCATACAGATACGCAGTAAAGAATTTTGATCTCACGGAAAAGGTGCTTCTTTACGGCGGCTCTATGGGCGGTCAGACCTCGATCAATTTTGCCTGCACCTACCCATCGATATGTCTTGCCCTCGGCGAGTATTTCCCCCGTATGAACATAGAAAGCTTCACTACCGCCGAAGGCCATAGCTGCCTCGGCACTTGGGATAAAACAACACCCGACAAGACCGGCATCAGCACGCATGACAGAATTGTGGAAAACTTCCGCCTTAAAAACGGCGAGTGGAACTACGCGAACATTGTCGGCTTTGAGCCGTACAGCAACCGCAGCTTTACAAACGAAAAGGGAGAAAAGGTCGTTATTCCTCCTTGCCCCATAAAAATATGGCACGGCACTGCCGATACGGTGGTAGATCACGTTGTTTCCGTTGAATACATAAAGGCTGTGCGTCGCGGCGGCTGCTACGGCGAATTGCGCCTTATCGAGGGAATAGGGCACAGCATCGTTCCCGTAATGCAGACGGAGCTTAGAATGTGGTTTGATAGGTTTATTTGATCTAATGAACGTAGGGCGGGAGCAACCCCCATCCTGCAGCGGTATGAAAAAGGCGCGAGCTTTGCTCGCGCCTTTTGATATTAGCGGATTATTAAATTACTCTCTTACCTTCTTCTTGGCAATAACAGCAACGAAGCAAGCTGCAACGAGGCAAGATGCAAGGATAACAAATGTGTGATCTCCGGTAGAGGGAGTGGGCTCGGACTCGGCGGGAGCCTCGGTGGTAACTACGGGAGCATCAGTAATAGGAGCCTCGGTAGCGGGAGCCTCGGTAGCGGGAGCATCGGTTACGGGCTCGGTTACGGGATCAGCCTCAGGAGCTGCGGAAGCAGCGTATACCTTGAAGTCCTTAATATCGATGTAATCAGTGGGATCGCAGAAGGTGATGAGTCTCATAACGTAAGGAGCATTTGCGGGAGTGAATGTGAAGGTAAGGGTGGTCCACTGGGTAAAGTCCTTGTTAGCAAGGTCATCACGGGTAACGATAACACAGTTGTTCTGAACGCCGTCTACAAGACGTGCAAGAACTGCTCTGTTGGTGCCGTCGGTGCAGGTGTAAGCACCGCTGAGTCTGAAGGTGATGGTAAAATAAAGCTCTTCAGCTGCGGTGAAAACGGCAGGATCTAGGTTGAGGTAAAGCTGGCTGTACTTACCGGAGGTGTAGTTGGCGGAGTTAGCGAATCTTACGAACTTTTCGCCGTTCTCGTCAACGAGGGCAACGCTTATGTTGTCGATAGCATCATTGGTATGTGCTGCTAAAGAGGTAATACCCTTGGAGCCGGTGATATCAACAGCTACCTGGTCGCCTATGATGCCGCTGATGTCTTCAACGATAGCCTCGGGGTTGAAATCGGCAAGAACACCGTAATCAGAGGGAACCGCGTCTGCCATAGTGCCGTCAACAGCGTAAACGCCAACTGTGAAGAGCGCGCTTGCGAGAAGAGTCAAAGCGATAAATAAAGCTGTCTTTTTCATGGTTTTTCTCCTTTTCATTAAAGATCTTAACTTTATAATAGCATAATTATTTTCTCCGCGTACATAGCAAATAATTAAATTTCGCTGGTTTTTTGCCGGATGAAGTCAACAATTGCTAAATGATAAGCAAAGAATAGCGCGGAACAGTACGTTCAAATGTTAAAAAATCTATTGACAAATAAAAAAAAATGTGCAATACTATCTTAAACCGTTGATGCGGAGATAAAGTCGGTGATGACCTCACAGAGAGCTTGCGTGGCTGGGATGCAGGCAGGAAACAAGCCGTCAAATGGACCGCGGAGGGTGCAGTCAAAGGGGCAGGGCAAAGGCTCCGAGTATTCTGCAACGTATGGCAAGCGTCAGTTGCCGAGGGTATGTCAGTACCCGTTAAGCGCACGGAATACCGTGAATCAAGGTGGCACCGCGGATAGTATTATTCGTCCTTGGCAGTTTTTCTGTCGAGGATTTTTTGTTTTAAAAGGAGAAAGAAAATGATCTACAACGGAATCGATTTTGATACTTATCTCAAAAATTACCCGAATGCCGAGGGGTATTACGGACCCTACGGCGGTGCGTATATCTCCGAGGAGCTCAAAAAGGCTATGGAGGAGATAAATGAGGCGTACTTCACCATCTGTAAGTCATCTAAATTTATTGCTGAGCTTCGCCGCATACGCAAGGATTTCCAGGGCAGACCTACGCCCATCTCTCACCTCGAACGCCTTTCCGCATCGCTTGGTAACGTACAGCTCTACGTTAAGCGCGAGGACCTCAACCACACAGGAGCACACAAATTGAATCACTGTATGGGCGAGGCGCTTCTTGCTAAGTATATGGGCAAAAAGAAGGTGATCGCCGAAACCGGCGCGGGTCAGCCCGGTGTTGCGCTTGCTGCAGCCGCCGCATATTTCGGACTTGAATGCGATATTTATATGGGCTCCGTCGATATAAAGAAGCAGGCTCCCAACGTAGCGCGTATGAAGATACTCGGTGCAAACGTAGTTGAGGTAACTCACGGTCTGCAGACCCTCAAGGAAGCGGTCGATGCTGCCTTTGCCGCTTATGCGCGCGAGTATAAGGATGCAATATACTGCATCGGCTCCGTTGTCGGCCCTCATCCGTTCCCGATGATGGTGCGCGATTTCCAGAGTGTTGTAGGTATCGAGGCGCGTTCTCAGTTCCTTGAAATGACGGGCGAACTGCCCGATGCCGTTGTTGCCTGCGTGGGCGGCGGCTCCAACTCTATGGGTATGTTTGCGGGATTCTTAAACGACCCCGTCGATATCTATGGCATTGAGCCTCTCGGCAGAGGCACCAAACTCGGCGACCACGCCGCAAGCCTGCAGTACGGCACAGAGGGCGTTATGCACGGCTTTAACAGCCTTATGCTAAAGGATGAAAACGGCGATCCCGCTCCCGTTTATTCCGTTGCAAGCGGTCTCGATTACCCCTCCTCGGGTCCCGAGCACGCATTCCTCCACGACCTCGGCAGAGTTAAGTACGACGTTGTAAACGATGATGAAACGATAGATGCGTTCTTCACTCTCTCTCGCCTCGTGGGAATCATCCCCGCGATCGAAAGCAGCCACGCCGTTGCCTACGGTATGAAGCTTGCAAAGACAATGGGCAAGGGTTCCGTTCTTATCTGCCTCTCGGGCAGAGGCGACAAAGATATGGATTATATTCTTGAAAATTACCCCATTAAGTAATTCGCGCAAAAATCGTTTACACTCGTAGGGGAGGGGCTTGCTCCTTCCGTGATACGAAATGAATAATGAATGATGAATAATGAATAATGAATAATTAAGGTTGAAAACCGCCGACTTTTTCGGCGGTTTTCTTTCTTATCTATTATCTTTATTTTTCCTATCCTTCGTAATTCTCGCTTGCATCCGCAAATACAGATTTATCAAAATAATTCATAGGGTCTACCTGCTTGCCGTCAAGCTCTGTTTCAAAATGCAGGTGCGGTGCTTCTGCTATCTCAACAAGTGCGCTTTCTCCTATAACGCCTATGATATCGCCCGCTTTAAGCTCTCTGCCGGCTTCAATGCCGCTTGCAAGAGTATTATCAAGGTTTTTCATAACGCTGACAAGTCCTCCCGCGTGTGCCACACTCACGCATCTGCCCATCATCGGGTCGCTCCACACTTCCTTTACTATACCGTCTGCAGGGCATCGCACGGCTTCGCCTATTGCTGCCGCAATGTCGATGCCGCAGTGTGCGCGGTAATCGTTCATCGTAAGAGAGCGGAGGAGCACGTCGGGACTGTGGGGCTTGGTAAGCGTACCGCCGACGGGGATCTCAAGGCGTTCGATGATATCGGCGCCCGTGGGTGCCGTATCCTCAGGGTTTTCGGTGGTAACGGGGGCGGTCGGTTCGCCCGTTACGGGCTCGTCCGTAAGAGAGATGGGAGTACGGGTGGTATCGGGGGTACCTTGAGTTACGGGATCGGTCACTTCGGGCGGGAGCTTATTCTTTCTCGCTCTGTTGGAGGCGGCAGTGATGCCGATTATCAGCGCCATAACAACGATCATAACGGCAACTGCGGCATAGATAAGCTTATCGGGCTCTTTCATTATGGAGCCGAGCCTTTTTTTGGAATTTATCTCTTTCATATGTCTTTTTTCCTTTCGCGGTTTTGTAGATATTTTTGCCTTGCGGAAAATTTTTATTCAAAAAAAATAAGGAAAGAAAAACATTATTGACATAGCGTTGGCAAAAGAGATAAAATTATATAAAGGAGGTGCGGTATGAAGATAACGGCGTTGGTTGAAAACACGTCTTACCGCGCAGACGTATGTGCTGAGCACGGGCTTTCTCTTTTTATTGAAACTGCGGAACGTAATATCCTTTTTGACATGGGTCAGACGGATACGTTTGCCGATAACGCAAAAAAACTGAATATCGACCTCTCATCCGCCGATATCGCCGTGCTTTCGCACGGACATTATGACCACGGCGGAGGACTTGCGCGCTTTATTGAGTTGAACGGCACCGCACCCGTTTACGTTTCGCGCCGCGCGTTCGGGGAGTATTATAACGGCACGGAAAAATATATCGGTCTTGATAAAACGCTCAAAGACGGCACTCGTCTTGTATTTACCGATAACGTTACAAGCCTTGCCGAGGGTATCACTCTTTTCGGTGCGGAAAGTGTGCATAAAATATACCCCGAGCTGCCGAATGAGCTTTCGGAAAAGCGCGGAGATGCTCTCGTCCCCGATGAATTTCTGCACGAGCAGTATCTTCTCATCGAAGAACACGGCAAAAAGGTACTGATAAGCGGATGTTCGCACAGAGGAGTGCTTAACATCGCCGCCGCTTTTTTGCCCGATATACTTGTGGGCGGATTCCATTTTTCAAAGCTTCCGCAGGATAATACCCTTAAAGAATATGCGGAGGCGCTCGGCAGAATGAAAACAGAGTTCTATACCTGCCATTGTACGGGGCGTGAGCAGTTTGAATTTGTTTGCAGATATGCAAAAAACGTAAAATATCTTTCCGCGGGTCAGACGGCGGAATTGTAAGGAGAAGTTATGGCACGACAGATGTTTGAACCCATATACAAGGATATTTTTCCGTTTTGGGAAAAGATAACCGAGCAGGATAAGGACGATATCTGCAGAGGCTCTCTTGCCATTACCTATAAAAAGGGAACAACCATCCACGACGGAAGCGAATGCTCGGGCGTTATACTGGTGCGTTCCGGATGTCTGCGCGTTTACATAATGTCGGAGGAAGGCAAGGACGTTACTCTGTACCGTTTGCACAAGGGGGATATATGTATGCTTTCCGCCTCCTGTGTGCTTGATACGCTGACATTTGACGTTTTTGTGGACGCGGAGGAGGACAGCGAGTGTTACGTTATACCCGGGTGTGCGTACGCTTCCGCATCCGAGCACAGCAAGGATATAAAGATATACACTCTTGAAACGGCGGTAAGCCGCTTTTCGGACGTTATGTGGGTAATGCAGCAGATACTTTTTATGAGTATGGATAAGCGGCTTGCCATCTTTCTTTGCGACGAAAGCGCACGCATAGGCTCAGACGTTATAGAGCTGACACATGAGCAGATAGCAAAGTATATGGGTTCTGCGCGCGAGGTCGTTTCTCGAATGCTGAAATATTTCGCCTCCGAAGGTCTTGTGGAGGTCTCGCGCAAGGGCGTGAGGATCGCAGATAAGGTAAGGTTGAAGGCGCTCGCAAGGTAAAAAGAGGTTGTAAAAAACTCAGTTTTTTACAACCCAAGGGGAAGGAAAAATGCGCAGAACAAGCAAAGATCCGCCCTCGGCATACCGGCGTGCGCCGAGGGCGGATCTTTTACTACCCCTTAAAGGTATTTAATCTTCAAGCAGTGCAAGTATCTGGCCTTTCGGTCTTGCGCCGGCGGTCTGGTTTGCTACCTCGCCGTTTTTAAGCACCACAAGGTTCGGAATGCTTGCAACGCCGTATTTCTCGGCAAGCTCGGGGTCATCGTCTACGTTTATTTTACCTACAAGGTACTCGGGATGCTCCTCGGCTATCTCGTCAACGAGGGGGGATACCATACGGCAGGGCCCGCACCAATCTGCGTAAAAATCAAGCAGAACGGTCTTTTCGCTGTTCTTTACTTGTTCAAAATTTTCTTTCGTTACTTTGATAACTGACATAATATTAATTCCTTTCGGTTGTTTTTTGTTTTACGGCTTTATTATATACCGTTTTTTTGCTTTTTTCTGTGACAAGGTCACAAAACGAGTTTTTTACGGATCTTTTTTCATCGTGTTGCTGCGGTAGCTGTGCGGTGTTTCGCCCGTTATCTTTTTAAAGGCTGTCGAAAAATGATAAGGACTTGAAAAACCCAGTATCTCAGCTATCTCTTTTATCTCCGCGTGCCCCTTTGTAAGCAGTTTTTTTGCCGCCTCTATCTTTTTTTGAAGTATGTACTGCTTGGGCGTTATTCCGAATTTTTCCTTGAATATGGAAATAAGGTACGGCTCGCTCAAATGGAATATGCCTGCGAGCGAAGCAACGGTAACGTTTGCGCGCGGTTTGGAGTCGATGTAAAATTTTATCTTCTCCTCAATGCAGTCCGCTCCCTTTGAGGAGCTTTCGGAAAGTGAAACGACAAGCTCCGTAAGACAAACGGCAACAAGCGCGTGCCACTCGTCATAGCTCATATCCGAGGTTGCGCCCTCGCGCAGCCGTTTAAAGACCGCGCTTGCATCGGTGTTCTTTATAACTACGGGCTTGTTGCATCCGTAAGCTTCGATAAGCGCGGAGGGGAATCTTCCGCGGACGTTTATCCACGTTTTTTCAAACGGATCGTCCTTGTCGGCATAATATCTGTGCGAATGCTGGTCTCCGAGCAGATAGAGATCTCCGGCTGACACGGTGTAGAGCTGTCCGTCGCATTCGATATACCCCTTGCCCGATATTACGTATTCAAAAACAAGCACGTTAAAAAGAGTGTTCCCGTCGCGCCGTCTTTCCACGTAATAGTCTTTATCCGGGTAGGTCGTGCCCATGCTTTCCACGTACAAGGGGTCGGTCGTTTTGTACGGGCGCGTATGGCTGTAAAATCTTTCTTCCTTTTTTATCCGTTTCGTGATACTGTGCATCTTTGCGTCCACCTTAAAAAAGTGTATCAATGCTATAAATATTTTAATTGCATACTTGCAACGAAAATGATAACATATACTCAGATAATAGTCAATAGCACTGTAAAAATATGTATTTTGGAGGTCAAGCTGTATGAAAGAAATAAAGAGAGGCATGCTTTTTCGTATTGCCGCACTGCTCATCGCTATAACGATGCTTTTATCCCTTGCTGCGTGTGCAGGTAATACGCCTGCCGATACTACCGACCCTGCCGCCGATACCACCGAGGCTCCCGTTACTACCGAAGCGGCAACCACGGTAAAGCAGTACATAGCCCCCGATCTTTATTACGATTCCGCTGAGTTTACCATACTTGTCACATCCCCCGTTGCAAACGGAGTTAACCCCTTTGTATACGCAGATTCTCAGCTTGTTCTGGATAATGCCGTTTATATGCGCAATACCGCCGTTGAGGAGGAGCTTGGCGTAAACATCGAAGTCATCTTCGAAAACGGAGATAACGCTGCCTCAAGACGTATAACGGCGGATGCCACAACTCAGGACGGCGCATATGATGCGGTTCTTGCGGCTGCGTACGACGTTGCGGCTCTCGCGCATCAGGATTACCTTGCCGACCTCTATGAAAACGACCGTCTCGACCTTAGTATGTCATATTGGGATCAGGCGGCAAAAGCACAGCTTACCATTAATAATAAGCTTTATTTTACCACCGGCGATATCAGCTTCAACGACAAAGAGTACACCTTTGCCGTTATGTTCAATAAGGATCTCGCAAAGGATAAGGGTATCGGAGATCTTTATCAGCTTGTTGACAGCGGCAAATGGACCTTTGATTCGTTCGCGGAATCTGCACGCAAGGTCTCCGAGGATCTGAACGGCGACGATATTATGGATTCCCGCGACAGATACGGACTTGTGCTGTGGGACGATACCATCCTTCCCATGCTTGCGGCATCGGACGTGCGCATCCTCACGCTTAACGACGGTGTTCCGGAGCTTACCCTCAATAACGAGGTGACCATAGACATTGTTGAAAAGTACGTCGGTCTTGCAAAGGAAAGCTGCTCCATCAACTTCCAGCATATGACGGGCGGAGTAAGCTGGCAGGATATGTTTACCGGCGGTCAGGCGCTCTTCCTGCTTGAATATTTTAAGGCGCTTCCTTATTTCCGCGATACGAAGCTTGATTACGGTCTGCTTCCTTTCCCTAAGTATAACGAGGAGCAGAGCGAGTATCTCAGCGGGATCTCCGTATGGCACACGTCCTTCTACGCTATTCCCGAGTTTGCCAAGGATGCCGAATTCTCGGGCGCTGTAACGGAAAGCCTTGCCGCACATTCCGAAAAGCTCGTTACACCCGCATATTATGAAAAAACGCTTGTCGGCCGTTACGTAACGGATGAGGAGAGCGGAACGGTGCTTGATACCATTTTCGATAACCGCGTATTCGACCTCGGTCTTTACTACAAAACGGGCGGTCTTAACTCCACGCTTATAATTATGCTCCGCAACAAGCAGTCAGATTTTGCTTCGCAATACGCGCGAGTTGCAAATGCGGCGAAGCTCCAGCTTGACCAGCTGAAGGATAAATTCGGTATAGAATAAGGTGATGAATATGAAAAAGATCATTCGTTTTGCATCATTATTCCTTATGATGTGTGCGCTTGCTTCCTGCAGCGGCACTCCCTCGCAGACCGACCCCGTGACCACAGACCCCGCAACCGAACCTCCGGTACCCGAGATACCAGTTGTGCTTACGGGAAATGCGGTCTTTAAGGACGGAAATCTGACAGCCGAAAGGGGGAGCGGAGTTTCCTTCGGACTTATCGAAAACGGCTGTACCGACAGCTTCCGCCTTTCCTGCGAGATATTAATTAAGGCATCCGGCATCGGCGGCATTATGCTGTTTTCGGACGGCGAAGCAAACGGCATATACCTTGCGGCGGATTGCGGCGAGCAGACCGTATCCCTCTACCGCGTTGAAAATAATATGCGCGAGCAGCTCGGCAGACGTAAATGCACCTTTGAAAAAAATGCACGGGTTCCGATAATTATTGATTACAACGAGGGACTTTTAAAGCTGTATTTTAACGAAAATCCCCTTGATACCGACCCGTACCCCAAGTTTGAGCTGAACGCAGGCATTATGGCGGCTAAGCTGAAAAACAAGGGCATCGGCTTCCGTATGGGCAACGGAATTGCGGATTTCTATAACATTTCCATTACCGATGCGGCTCAAAAGTACGATGGCAAGACCTACACCAACCCCGTTGTTCAGGGTGCAGACCCCGACGTGCTGTTCTATGACGGAACGTATTATCTCTATCAGCGCGGCGGAAGCGGCAATAATATCTTTTCTGTAAGAACCTCCACAGACCTTGTAAAGTGGTCTTCCTCTACAGTTATGTACAGCAAGGATAGCGATAGCATCCTTACCGGCTTTATGAGCCCCAATGTGTTCCACTATAACGGCAAATTCTATCTTGTTTTTGCTGCTAAGCATCCTGATCTCGGCAACCACACCCTTTGGTGCGCGGTAAGCGACAGTCCGATGGGCCCGTTCAAGCACGCAACGGGCAAGCCCGTGCCGATACATAACGACAAGCTGACGGCGGAGATAGGCGGACATCCTTACGTAGACCCGGATACCGGCAAGCTGTATCTCTCCCTTGTACGCTTCGGCGGCGGCAACCACATCTGGCTCGAGGAGTATACCATAGTAAACGACCAGCTGATTCCCGTAAAGGATACTCTTACCTGGTGTATCTCCCCTACCGAGAGCTATGAGATAGACGAGTTCGGCAAAATATCCGAGGGCGGCGTTATAATGAAGCACAACGGATATTACTATATGATATACGCAAGCGGACATTATAAGGGACACTACGGCGAAGCATACGCAGTTGCGGAAAGCGTGCTCGGCCCCTACACCAAGTACGTAAATAACGATATTCTTACCTTCACCTCGCAAATGGACGGATGCGGCGATGCCGTGTTTACTACCTCGCCCGACGGTAAGGAACTGTTCCTTGTTTACCATATCCATTCGGCTATCGGCACCGTTGAACCGCGTATGACCTGCATCGACCGAGTAAAATTTGTGCCGGATCCTGCGGGAGGACCGGATATCCTCACAGTCTACGGACCGACTAATACGAAGCAGCCTCGACCCAGCTCCCAGCCTTGATAATTTTCCCGTATACTTCAGAACGTTCAACAGGCACGACCCCGCCGTATTTTTATACGGCTTCGCCCGTGCCTGTTTTCGTTCTTCGTCTACGTAAAAATTCTCTGCGGCTGGGCTTGATTTGATGGGTTTGAAAAAACCTCTAATGCCGACCCGGTTTGATAATTATCCCGTATACTTCAGAATGTCCGTCAGGCACGACCTCGCCGTATTTTTATACGGCGTCGCCCGTGCCTGTTTTCGTTCTTCGTCTACGTAAAAATTCTCTGCGGCTGGGCTCGGTTTGATAAAACAGATAAAGCGCAGATTTGAATAAGCCTTTCTCCGTAAAACATCAACTCCCTCAGTCAGCTTCGCCGACAGCTCCGTCTGAGAGGGAGCCATGACGGGAGCCGAGCGCAAAAACCGTCCGTTTGGATGGTTTTTCGTTGTACACGGTAAAAAACATTGACAAATCAAGGCGCGTATGCTATACTGACAAAAAATATATCGATAGAGGCGCAAATGCCATGATAAACACCGTCGGGGACTTGGGCGGTGCGGTAAAGGGGCGTTTGCCGAGGGTACGGGCTTTTCCCGAGGGCTTGTATTCGGGCGCGGCGAGAATATTGCCGCGACTGTCACCCCGCGCGGGGTGTTGTGCTATTTGATACACGTTGTATGGTTACGGTATTTGATAGCCGTAGCCGTTTTTTGTATTCCAATTGCAATCATATATATTTTAAAGGAGAAAACAATGGAAGGTACTTTTTGGGCGTTTATGCCCGCAGTCATCGCCATCATCCTTGCATTGGTAACGAAGCAGGTATACGTATCCCTGTTCCTCGGTATCTTTGTAGGCGCTATGATGTACGCCGGAGGCGATCCGCTGAAGGCACTGTTCACCCTTTATCAGGTAATGAGCGAGAAGGTAGGCGGCAATACCACCATTATCGTTTTCCTGGTAGTTCTGGGAATTCTCGTTGTGCTTCTGCAGAAGTCGGGCGGTGCTAAAGCGTACGGCGACTGGGCAGGAAAGAAGATCAACTCCAAGGGCTCCGCTCTTGCGGCTACCGCAGGTCTTGGCTGCCTTATCTTTGTTGACGACTATTTCAACTGCCTCACCGTAGGTTCCGTTATGCGTCCCGTTACCGACAAGTTCAAGATCGCGCGTACCAAGCTTGCGTACATAATCGACGCAACGGCTGCTCCCGTCTGCATCATCGCCCCCATCTCCAGCTGGGCGGCTGCAGTTGCCGGAGAGCTTGAGGGCGACGGTCTGATGGTATTCATCAGCACCATTCCCTTTAACGTATACGCGCTTCTCACCCTCGTTATGGTGTTTACTCTCTGCTTCTTCAAGTTCGACTTTGGCAAGATGAAGAAGAACGACGTCATTGCCGAAAATACCGGCGACGTGTTTGCAGGTATTACCGAGGATGCCGAGACCTCCGAGGAAGTCAAGGCTAACCCCAAGGGCAAGGTACGCCACCTCGTTATTCCCGTGCTCGTTCTCATTGCTTGCTGCATCGGCGGTATGATATACACCGGCTTCTTCTACAACTGGGATACCGGCCTTATCGACACCGAGCTTCAGTCCGCTAACGTAATTGAAGCATTTTCCAACTGCGATGCGGGCATGTCTCTTGCCATCGGTTCTACCGTTGCTCTCGTTATCATTTCTCTTTACTATATGCTTGCCAAGGTCGTTTCCTTCAAGGAGATAACCTCCAGCTTCACCGACGGCTTCAAGGCAATGGTTCCCGCTATCCTTATCCTCACCTTTGCATGGACCATCTCCGGTATCATGGGTGCTAAGGGCGGATATCTTGACGCTCAGGCATTTGTTGAGGCAAATATCGCAGGCTCCAGCTTCCCGCAGTTCCTCTTCCCCGCGATATTCTTCCTTCTTGCCGGCGGTATCGCGTTTGCTACCGGTACGTCTTGGGGTACCTTCGGAGTTCTCGTTCCGATTGCCGTTACCATTCTCGGCGGCAGCGGAACCCTCACTCTTATGACAGTTTCCGCAACCCTCGGCGGTGCCGTATTCGGCGACCACATCTCCCCCATCTCCGATACCACCATCCTTGCTTCCGCAGGTGCACAGTGCAACCACGTTGAGCACGTTAACACCCAGCTTCCTTATGCGGGGCTCGTTGCGATCATCGCGGCGCTTGCGTATATAGTCGGCGGTCTGTGCGCTACCCTCGGCGGCGTTGTATCCTGCCTCATTATGTGGGCTGTTGCTCTCGTGCTCTTTGTCGGCGCAGTTTGCGTTATAAAGGCGCTGAATGCAAAGAAGGCAAAATAAAAACTTGAACGGATAAAACAAAAACCGCTATGCGAGATCCCTTGCTTTACCGCAGGAGGAGCGCGTAGCGGTTTTCTTTTATAAAAAGTTGCTTTTTTACAACACATATGTTAGAATAGCTAAAAAGCTCCGAGGTGGGTATGACTTTACTGGACAGATTTCTTTTGATATACTTCGGCGTTATGGGTCTTATATCTCTTGCCGTTACGGTTTATGATAAGATAGCGGCAAAGATGTTTACAAAGCACCGCATAAGGGAGCGCTCGCTTCTGGTGTTTGCGGCATTCGGCGGTGCACCCGTTATGCTGTTTACAATGGCAATAATACGGCATAAAACTCAGCATTTCGGTATGATAGCTTTTATTTCCGTGTGCACCCTTCTGTGGCTTGCGGCTTCAGTCGCCTATCTTCTGTTTTTGAGGTAAAGTTATGAAAAAACGTTTGCTTGCTCTTTTGCTTGCACTTCCGTTTGTTGCATCTGTTTTCACGGCAATGCCTGCCGCTTACGGTGCGGAGGACGGGGGACTTCACTCCATTTACGAGCTGAATACGGAGGACGACCCGCTTGACAGCCACGCGGGCGTTACGCATTTAAGCACGCTTGAGGTCGATTACCGCAATTCATACCGTATTGATAACGGCGTGCTTATCAAGGAAGGAGATATGTGGTATCCGCGTATCAAGCGCCTTTCTACCGGAAAGTACATTCTGTTCTTTCAGGACGGAAGATGGGGCCCCAATATTTATTACTCCTTTTCCGACGACGGAACGAACTGGGGAGAGCCCGCCCTGCTTTTTGCCGCGCACCTTACGGCAAACGGCAACTTTAAAAGACATTATGCCACTGCCGATGCAATAGAGCTTGCAAACGGCGATATAGTTGTAGCCGCCATATTCCACGCTGTAAGAAAAGATGATAATTCCCCTAAACCCAGCCGTTTTCTGATGACGGAGAAGGGAATAGTCACAAAATATTCGACAGACGGCGGAAATACTTGGAGCGAACAGCAGATAGTTTATCACGGAAGGGTGTGGGAGCCAAGCTTTCTGCAGCTGCCGGACGGAACCTTGCAGATGTATCTTACCCACAGCGCACCCAAGGATGCTATCTACCGTCAGAAGATGGGCGATCACGTGTCAAGCGGTGTTGCCATGCTCACCTCAACGGATAACGGCAGAACCTGGACTCCGCTTGCGCTTACGCATCCCTTCGTAGCAAAACGCATAGCTCAGCAAAAGATATACGTAAATGAAAACGGCGTGCAGATACTCACCGACCAGATGCCCGTTGCCATACTTCTGCACGATAATGAAACGATAGTGATGGCAACGGAAAGTCTTTCCGAATACGGCGGAACACATTACACCAGCGTGATCCGCTCGCACGACTTTTTCGACCGAACGCTTGAGGAAAACGAGGACGGACCGGAAGACAGAGACAATATGATCCACAAAGGCGCAGGCCCGTACATAGCCCAGTTCCCCTCCGGCGAGATAGCGCTCTCGATGGCGGTATCTGCAAAGCAGAAGATCTACCTTGGCAATGAAAAGGGAACGGAGTTTTATCTTGACCGAGAGTACAATCCGCTTATAAACCAGACCCGCGGAATGTGGGGAGATCTTTTCGTGACCTCAAGCCACACGCTGATGACGTCGTCGGGCGATACGATAGTGGAACCGGGTGTGCACAGCAATCTCCATACCACGGGAATCGGCGTTACGCGCTTTGTGCTCAACCACCGCGTAGATGCAAAGACCGCAAAAATGACCGTGGACGGCAATACCGCCGATTGGTTCGATAATACCGATGCACTGTTTGCGGGCAGTATCTCGCAGGCACAGGTCTCCGTTCGTGCAGCGCACGACGAGGATAACGTGTATTTCCTCTTCGAGACGCTTGATTACGATATAAGAACTCAAGAAAAATTTGATTTTCTGATAAGCGACGGAAGAAGTGTTTACCGAGTCAGCCTTGACGTTAAAGGCGGTATGTCCGTTACCAGAAAGAGCGGCAGCGGAGATTCCGTTAAAGGATATAAGTCCGCAGTTAAGCTCTACGGCACAAGGGATAATACCTCGGATACCGATGAAGGATACGTTATTGAGTTCTCGATACCCCGCAAGTATTTTGCGGCTTCCGAGCTTGGTGTGCTTGTAAAACTCTATAACACTGACGGCACAAAGACTTTTACGTGGGACGGCTTTAACGGTCTTAAAGAAAGCGATGCCTCCACATGGCATATCGTACGCCTCTCAGACGATAAGGCTCTTACCGAAAGACCCCCTGCAACGGAGTCTCCGGCAACGGAGCCTCCGGCAACGGAACCCCCTGCAACGGAGCCTCCGGCAACGGAACCCCCTGCAACGGAGCCTCCGGCAACGGAACCCC
>JAZQJQ010000022.1:0-10126 GCA_045541735.1 Eubacteriales bacterium | reverse complement strand
GAAAGAATGCCTAACGGCGAGCTTTTGTGCGTTTGCCAGTGCGGCGGAACCTCTGAGCCCGCGCCCGAGAACAGGGTATACGTTTTCCATTCCTCCGACGAGGGCAAAACGTGGACGAAGCCCGAAAGCATCTATCCCGAGGACGGGCAGGCGGTGTACTGCACCGAGCTTTCCCGCATCGGGGACGAGATAACCGCATATCTTACGGTGCACAGCGGTATGTTTGTCGATTGGAAATGCTTTATGATGAAAAGCTTTGATAACGGCTACACCTGGCAAAATTACGGCACACCGCCGTTTTTCCCCGAATATACCTTTATGCGCGGTATGCTGAATTTAAAAAACGGCATTATCCTGCTTCCGTACCATACCTACCCTGTTACAAAGGCAGAGCACGACCGCATTTTGCGCGAGGAAACGCGCAAATGCATAACCACAAATACCCAAACGCCCTATTGCGAGTGCGGTGCGCTTATAAGTGAGGACGGGGGAAAAAGCTGGGAACGCTCAACGGCGGCAAAAATACCCCACGCGCCGAGGTGGGTATGGGGCGAACCTACAGTAGCCGAGCTTTCCGACGGTACGCTCGTTATGCTTATGCGAAACGTGGACGGATACCTTTTACGGTGCGATTCCCGTGACGGCGGAAAGACTTGGGGCGAATATTACGTTACCGATATTCCCAACCCCGCAAACAAGCCGCGCCTTATTATGATGGATAAGGGCAGGATAGCACTCCTGCATACGCCCAACAACAGCGAGCTGAAAAGAGGTATCAGCGGCTGTCAGCGCTCGCCCTACGAGCTGTGGATAACGGAAGACGATATGAAAACGTGGGAAAAGACCCGCCTTACCGATTTCCCCGGCAGCTTCTCGTATTCCGACGGATTTTACGAGGACGGACACCTGCGGTTCGTTATAGAGCATAACAGACATACGGTGCTTTATTTTGACGTTGAAGTATAATGGACGGCTTTAGGGGAGGGGCTTGCTCCTCCCGCGTTTCATTAAGGGACGTCGAGGGCGCCGTCCCCTACAGGGGTAACGGGGCAAAACTCGGGGAGGCGTTTTGCCTCCCACAAAGAAAGCACCGTGTTTTTCATCCGAAAAACACGGTGCTTTCTGCTTTGTATTTTCTTACTTCGAAGTTTTTTTCCAAAATATCCGTTTCAAGGATATTTTTCGTTGGTGCGTGGGCGGTTATTTTGCCCCTGTCAAGCACGGCAATGCTGTCCGACAGGCTGACTGCAAGGTTTATATCGTGCATTACCGCGATAACCGTTTTGTTTTCATTTGCCGAGATATCGCGCAAAAGCAAGCAGAAATCCCGCGCAAAATGCATATCCGCGTGCGCGGTGGGCTCGTCAAGCACCAGAATATCCGTTTCGGCGGCAAGAACTGCCGCGAGATACGTGCGCTGCCTTTCTCCGCCCGAAAGCTCATCTGCATAGCGGCAGAGTAAGCTTTCCGTATTCGTTCTCTTTGCGGCGCACAGCACCGCCGCCTCATCCGTCTCCGACGGTCTTGCACCGAGGGGGATACGTGCGTTTCTCCCCATCATTATAAGTTCCTGCACGGTAACGCGGGGAGATTGCAGTATTTGCGGCAAAACGGTAACCGTACGCGCTCTTTCGCGCGGCTTCAACGTGCTTATTTCCCGATTTTGCGCCTTTATACTTCCGCTGTAGGGGATAATTCCGCCGATAGCGGAAACGAGCGTGGATTTTCCGCATCCGTTTTTGCCGACGATGGCGGTAAAGCCTCCGTCAATATTAAGCGAAAGACCGTCAAGCACGGTCTTTTTTCCTCTTTTTACCGTAATGTTGTTTATTTTAAGCATCGCCGCGCCTCCTTAACAGCAAATAAAGGAAAAACGGAGCACCGAGAAGCGCCGTTATGACGCCCACGGGAATTTCCGACGGTGCAAACAGCACGCGCCCGAGCGTGTCGGAAAGGGTAAGCGTTATCGCGCCCAGCATAGCCGATGCACCGAGGCAGAGGCTCTTTTTCGTTATTTTGCGTGCGATATGGGGTACTGCAAGCCCTACAAATCCGATAAGGCCCGCAAAGCTGACAGCTGCCGCAGCAGATGCGGAGGCGCAGATAAGGGCGCAAATACGCAAAAGACGCACGTTTATTCCAAAGGATGCGGCACAGCCGTCCCCGAGTGAGAGCAGGAAAATACGGCGGGAGAGGATAAGCGCAAGAATAAGGGACAGCGTGATCATCACGGCGGGGAATATAAGGTCGGTGACAAACACACCGGAAAGACCGCCGACGGAGAAATTATTGTAAACGATAAGCACGTCGTCAAAAAGGAGATTTATAAAGGAGATGGCGGCATTCAGCAGTGCAGTCAGCGCAATACCCGCAAGAATAACGCTTGAACGGCTTCCGCCTGCGGCGCGCGCTGTGTAAGCGATGATAAGGGAAGCGGCGAGAGCGCCGATGAATGCAAAAAAGGGGAGCGCGGGTGCGGCGGCAGGGAGGAAGGCAAGCACGCAAACGGCGGCAAACCCGGCACCGCTGTTTACACCGATGATATTGGGTCCCGCCAGTGGATTATCGCACACCGCCTGCAGTATGGCACCCGATAGGGCAAGTCCCGCGCCCGCAATCATTCCCCCCAGTACACGGGGCAGGCGCACGAGACGCACGATGGCGGCAGTCGTTCCCTCGCGTGAGAAAAGTCCGTCCAAGACCTCGCCTGCGGTAAGCTCCGCGCCGCCGAGAAGCAAACCCGAAACGGCGGTACAGATAAGCACCGCCGAGAGAATGAGGTATAGGATTTTTGAGGTTTTGTTATTCATGGTTTTATATCGTTTTTCAATTGAAACGCCGCGCGCCCGTCATCCTCGAACGAAGCAGTCCTGCAAGATTTTTCACTTCGTTCAAGAATGATACGCAGGATTGCGTAGTGAAGGATCTGCGGGCGCGTGTCAAGGGCGGATATTATCCGCTCGTTAATGCATTGATAAGAAACTCATACGCCTCTGCCCAGCGTGCGTTCGGCTTATATTGGAACAATTCCCGCGGCAAATATACCACTCTGCCGTTTTGTACGGCGCTGAGCGTTTGCCAAGCGGGGGAGGTGAGGAGACTGTCAATATACGCTCGTGCGCTTTTTTCATTGCCCATAAGGGTAATGAAAATAATATCGGGGTCGGCTTTAATTACCGCCTCAAGGGAAAGACCGTCAAGCAGTACGGGCGCATCGTCAGCTATATTGTGCGCGCCTATCTCGTCAAGCATCGCGGCGGCAAAATGCTCGTCTGCCGTTTTTGCTTTAGCGGAGGCGGCGCTTGAGCCGCTTCGGATAAACAGAATATCCCGCTCTGCGCCCTCGGGCAGGGAGTTGAGCAGGTCATCCACACGGTTTTTTACCTCCGCGCCGTAATTTTCATAGGCATCGGAGCCGTTTATACGGCAGAAAATATCAAGCACCGAAAGATAGTCGGCAAACGATTCTACGCGCATCAGGGCGCAGGGTATGCCCGCCGCCTTCAGAGTGCGTGCCGCCTTTATTTGTCCCTCAACGTCTGCGGAAAGGATAACGAGGTCGGGCTCTGCGGCAAGTATTATCTCGATGTTCAGCGTTTTGCCCGCGCCGCCGTCGGCAAGCGGTGTGCCGTCGCTCACTATACCGCGCTCCACACTCTCGCCCACCGTCATTGCGCATCCTCCGCCCGAAAGCACCCAGATATCCGCAAGCGAGGAAAACAGCACGGCGACTCTCTCGGGTCTTTTATCAAGGCGCACGGTTTGTCCCGCGGAGTCGGTGAATTCCATATAAGTGCCGTTTTGGGGCAGGGGAGCACAGGAGATGAGCAAGAATGCTATGATCAAAAACATAGCAACTGTAGGGGACGGCGCCTTCGACGTTCCGCCAAGAATACGCGGACGACCAATGGTCGCCCCTACAAGAGGCGATCGTTTGTTTTTCAAATTCATTTATTGATTATCTCGTTCTTGCGGGTGATAAGGTCATTGCCGAGGATGGCGGCTTCTGCCTTTTCGATGCCTATGCGGGCAATGGTGTCTGCAAATCTCTCGCCCGCGACGCCTTCGTCCTTAAAGAGAAGTATGCATTTTTCGACGGCGCAGAGTATCTCCTCCTCGGAGGTGAAAAGATGGGAGAGGGGTGTGCCTCTGCCTACCTTCTTACCCCATCTTCCGCCGATATATAGGCGGTAGCCGTCCTTATAATCGCCAAACGCGCCGAAGGGGCATTTGCCAATACATCTTCCGCAGGAATTACAGTCATCCGCGAGGACTATCTTGCCGTTATCAAGCTTTGCGGCACCGATAGGGCAGGCTTTTTCCACCGCGCACACCTTGCAAGCGCGGCAAAGCTCGGGATTTACCGTGGGTACGCGCTGTCCGGTAATGCCCACGTCGTTAAGATCGGGCTTAACGCAGTTGTTGGGACAGCCGCCGACTGCTATCTTGAATTTGTGCGGTAATTTTACGCCGTGATAGCCCTTGTAAAAGCGCTCGTGTATTTTAAGGGAGAGTCCGAAAGTATCGATAAGTCCGAAGGTACAGGTGGTACCCTTGCAGGAAACGACGGGGCGAACCTTGGGGCCCGTGCCTCCCGTTTCGAGTCCGTTTTCGGCAAGAAAGGCACAAAGCGCGTCGATGTTTTTAGCGGGAATGCACTGCAGTTCAACGGTCATACGGCTTGTAAACGCCATTTCGCCGTTACCGAAGCGGCGTGCCGCTTCGGCAAGTATTTCGGCTTCCTTTGCCGTTATCTTTCCGTTGCGGGTGATAACTCGTGCGTTAAAGCAGTCCTCGGTTGTCTTATCGCGCAAAAATCCGAGACCCTTGACTCTTGCGATCTCTTCTGCTGGTACGGTGCATTTTATGGTTGTCATTTTCGTGCTCCTTTTGTTGATATGGCCGGAGTGAAGGGAGGCTCCTCCCTTACGATGTGTACGTAATTTTGGTAGAGGACGGCTCCATCGACGTCCAGCATTAAATATTTAATTTCCTTTTGATAATATCCGCAAGATTTATGCCGTAGAGGATAAAGCCCATATCGTTGGGGTGCAGGAAGCGGTCCATAAAGAACGCCTCGGCAGGGGGAACGAGCCTTGCGCTGTCAACGGCAAAGCAGCCGTATTTGTCTGCCTTTTCACGAACGAGTGTGCGCACGTCGTCAAGTGTAAGGCCGTTCTTTACAAGACCGTCCACGTTGCCGCGCCAAATGGGCGGTATGGCAAATATAGGTGTTTCGGGGTAAACGAAGCGCAGCTTTTTAAAGTATTCGTCGATCTTTTCCGCAAGCTCGGGTATTGCCGCCGCCCAGTCGTTCGTGCCGTAAGCAACTGTAACGATATCGGGGGAGAAGGGAAGCTCGGGGTCGATATTCGGCGCGTGGAACTTGTCTCCGCCTATGCCCTGGTTGAGTATCTCCGCCTCAAGGCGCTCTCCGAGAACGTTCGCGTAGGTGAGGTACTGGCGCTGTGCGTTAAAGCCGTGGGTAATGGAGTCGCCGAGCATCAGTATCTTTCTTTTGCGCACAGAGGGGGCGTATCCCTCGGGTATATCCAGGTTCTTTATGCGGATATCTGCAGTGTTTGCGAGGAAAACGGTGACCTTGCAGTTATCCTTCGGAACGGCGAAGAACACCCTGCCCGCCTCTGCGTTGGTAGAGTTGTAGTAATTGAAGACCTCAACTCCGTCGCAGAGCGCGCTTATGCCGTGGCAAACGGCGCCCGCGCCCGGCTGAGCAAGATATTCAAAATGCACCTCGCCCTTTTTTGAGATAAATTCAAGCTTCATTCCCGCGGTAGCGAACTGACGGGGCGTAAAATTGCGCCCTGCAAGCACCTCCTCCTGATAGGGGGTAAAGCGGCGCAAAACAGTGTAGCCGTTCTCTTCAAAAACACGGATAGCACCGAGGGTAATGGATCTGATCTGTTCCGTAGAAAGTTTCATATCTGCTCCTTTGAATTAGTAGTAGTGAATAATGAATAATGAATAATTGCGGTTGAAAACCGCTTCGGCGGTTTTCAACCTTTTCTTTTATCTCTCACCGAATGAAATTCGCTTTCGGCGTTGTTCCTTTGAATTTTTTATATATCTTATAAAAATGAGAGGTATCGTAAAAGCCGAGGGTCTCCGCTATCAGGTCGGTGGTCCAAAGAGAGGAGGCAAGTAATTCCTCTGCCTTGTCTATTCTCAGCTTGTTTCGGTAATCGGCGGGGGAAAGACCGCCCGAATACTGCTTAAAGCGCACACGGAAGTGGCTCTCGCTCAGCCAGCACATCTTCGCAAGTTCGGAAACGGGCATATCAGCGGCCGGGTTTTCTTCAAGTGCGGTAATGGCGGGCAGTATGTTTTTAAACCCGTTTGCGCGCTCTGCCGCCTCCGTGCGGCGGAAGAGCTCGCAAAGCAGGGCATAGCAAAGGCTCTTTAATTCCGCAGGGGAGGAGTTTGCGCGTATGTAGCATTCGAATATCTGCTCGAAGCGGTGAAGCAGCGTGCCGTTCTTATCGTCGGAAAAATGAAGCGGCGTGCCCGTTGGCTTGATAATGTTTCCTTCCTCATCCGTCAGCCGGAAGCGGACGCATATCGTTTGCCCCATCTCCTCGCCTTCCTTATACACCGTTTCGGAAAGATAGGGCGCGCCCTCTCCGATAAAAACGGCGCCCGGCTCGGCAAAGGAAAAGAGCGGCTCGGTGCTGTCGGGGGTATAGATATTCTTTGCCCCGTGCAGTGTGTAGGAAAGAATGTTTTCGTTTCTGCCCTCGGCAAGATAGTTGTTTCTGTTCTCAAAATCCCATCTGCGCGTAACTGCCGCCGCAGAACAGATATTGAAGCTCGACTTGGCAAGTGCGGTAAAGGGAAGCCTTTTTTCTGACATAATTACCTCTAAAACCGTCGAATTTTACAATCGTTCCATCGTTGAATACATTGTAACACGGCGTACTTTGGATTACAATAGACTCAGATAAAATTTTTATGGAGGTATACCTATGCTTTCTTACAAGATAAAGCTCGGTATCGTCCCCGTAAGGCGCGACGTAACTCCCCGTCCCGGTATCTTCAACTGGGAATTTGCGGAGAAGCGCGGCAGGGAGATCACCGACTATATCAAAGCACATTTTACAGATGAGCTTACCGAGTTTGTTGACATCGAAGGCGTTAACCCCGTTAACGTAATGATCAATTTCGACGATGCGGAGTTCATCATCGACCGCTTCAAAAAGGAAAAGGTGGACGGCGTGCTGTTCATCAATGCCAACTTTGCAAACGAGGAGGCAATAGGCGAGGTGGCAGCCGCTCTGAAGGTTCCCGTCTGCATCTGGGCTCCCCTTGACGATACCTTCTGCGAGGACGGTATGCGTTTTACGGACAGCCAGTGCGGTATCTTCGGTGTAAGCCGCATGCTTCAGCGCCGTAACGTACCCTTCTCACATATTGAAACGTGCAAGGTCGACAGCGAAGAGTTCAAGCGCGATTTCGAGCGCTTTACAAACGTTACCTGTATGGTAAAGAACTTCCGCGATCTCAAGATAGCTCAGGTGGGTCTGCGTCCGCGTCCCTTCTGCTCCGTTATCTTCAACGAGGGCGAGCTTCTTCAGAAGTTCGATATCCGCACCATCCCGATAAACATCGGCGTTGTGGTTGATAAGTACAACCGCATCCTTGAAACGGAAAAGGAAAAGCTTAAAGAGGGCGCGTCTCTCCTTGCTTCCCGTTACGAGATGGACGACCTTACTCCCCCTCTTCTTGAAAAGGTCTATGCGTTCGTTCTTCTCTATCAGGAGATCTTTGCCGAGTATAAGGTAAACGCAGTCTCTGCCGAGTGCTGGACGGCAATGCAGCTTGCGGTCGGCGCTATGCCCTGCACGGCTTACAGCGTGCTTGCCGATATGGGTTACATAATCAGCTGTGAAAGCGATATGCACGGCGCAATTACGATGGCGCTTCTTTCCGCCGCTTCGAGAGGCAGAAAGATCCCCTTCTTCGGTGAGTTCACCGTCCGCCATCCCGAAAACAAGAACGGCGAGCTTCTTTGGCACTGCGGACCATTTGCTTACAGCTTAAAGCACCCCGAAAGCAAGGCAAAGAACGTCAATATGCGCCAGTGGTTCCGCGTAAAAGACGGTTCCTACACCGTTGCACGTCTCGATCAGGATAACGGCAACTACAGCCTGCTTAACGGCACCTGCAAGTCAACAGACGGCCCCTACACGTTCGGTACCTACCTCTGGGCAGAATTCGACTCCCTCAAGAAGTGGGAGGATAAGCTTATCGACGGTCCCTACATTCACCACTGCGTAGAGATCGAAGGCGATTACACCGCCGAGCTTGCAGAGTTCTGCAAGTACGTTCCCCTCATTAAAAACGATCCTATGGATATCAAATAAGGAGATAAAAAATGACAGACTTCCTTTTCACACAAATTCTTTCCGAGCTTGAGGATGCGGTAGGCAGAGAAAACTGCTCCACCCGTGAGATAGACAAGCTCACCCACGGTGTTGACTACTTCTGGCTGTCCCGTATGTGGGCAGACCGCGGACTCCGTATGCCCGAGGCAGACGTAGTTGTTTCCCCTAAGGACGCTAAGGAGTGCTCCGCAGTTCTCAAGATCGCCAACTACTACAAGATCCCCGTTACCACCTGGGGCGGCGGAGGAGGAACCCAGGGCGGAGCCATCCCCGTAAACGGCGGTATCGTGCTTGACACCAAGCGTATGAACCAGATCTACGATTTCAACGAGCAGGGTATGTACATAGAGTGCGGCACCGGTACCATCTATAAGCACCTCGAGTGGGTAGCTAACGAGCGCGGATATGCAACCATGCACTATCCTTCCTCCCTTACATGCTCTACCGTAGGCGGCTTCCTTGCACACCGCGGTATCGGCGTTTCCTCCACCAAGTACGGTAAGATCGACGATATGGTACTCGGTATGGAGGTAGTTCTCCCCGACGGAACCATCATCGAGACCTCTCCCGCTCCCAAGCATGCTGCAGGTCCCGACCTTAACCAGATCTTCATCGGAAGCGAGGGTACCCTCGGTATTATGACCAAGGCTCAGATGCGCGTATACGACATTCCCGAGGAGAGACGCTTCCGCGGATTCCTCTTCCACAATATGACCGATGCGTTTGATGCTGCCCGTGAGCTTCTTCAGAAGTTCAAGCCCAGCGTAATGCGTCTCTACGACCCCGCCGAGACCGCTTCTCTCATCAAGAAGATCGTCGGTGTTGAGCGCGACGGCGCGTTTATGAACGTTGCTATCGAGGGCGACAGCGAGATGGTAGCGCTTGAGGAAAAGATCCTTCTCAAGACCTTTAACAAGTACGGTGCCGAGGACCTTGGCTCCGAGTACGGCGAAAAGTGGTGGAAGGAGAAGATAACCTTCTTCTATCCCGGCAATATGATGGACCTCCCCCAGATGTTCGGTACCATGGATACCATCGCTCCCTTCGGCAAGATCGAAAAGATCTACTGGGCAATGAAGGAAGCTATCGAGACCAACTTCCCGCAGGCTAAGTTCATCGCGCACTTCTCTCACTGGTACGAGTGGGGCGCAATGGTCTACGACCGCTTCATCATCGACGGTAAGGACGTACCCCAGGATCCCCACGAGGCTATGCGCCTCCACAACGCAGTTTGGAACTGCGGCGTTCGCACCGCTATCGCAAACGGCGGCGTAGTAAACGACCACCACGGCGTAGGTATCAAGCTTGGCCGCCTTATGAAGGAGCAGTACGGCCCCGCAATGAAGGTATTCGAAGGCCTCAAGAGAGAGCTTGACCCCAACGGAATCATGAATCCCTTTAAGCTCGGATTATAATAGGAGGAAAAGATAATGCAATTTTCTAACAAATGCCGCGAGACCGCAGATGCTTGCCGCTTCTTCTGGATGTGCCGCCATATATGCCCCATCGGTAACGTAACCGGTCTTGAGAGAAACACCGCCCGTGCAAGAGCGCTTTCCCTTTCCATCGTAATGCGCGGAGCAGCTGAGCTTGCAAACGATATTGCTGATAACGTTTACGAGTGTGCTCTTTGCGGCGCATGCCTTGAGGACTGCGCAACCGGTTGGGATCCCATTATTTTTGCACGCGAGGCTCGCCGCGAGATCATTCTTGCGGGCAATACC
>JAZQJQ010000021.1:0-2301 GCA_045541735.1 Eubacteriales bacterium | reverse complement strand
AGGGGATCTACTCCTTTATCGAGAATAACCGCCGCCGCGAGACCTGCGAGCTCTACTGGTTCGAGGACTCGGGCTCATCGGGTATGGACAACTCACCCAGAAGCGGATATTTCTCCCCCGATCTTGACGGAAGTGACGTATGCCACGTTGACCTTGCCTGCCAGCAGGCGTTAAGCGCCAAGAATCTTGCGAAGATCTGCGACAAGCTGGGACTTTTCGAAAAGAGCAAGTTCTACGCGGCTGAAAACGAGCGTATCTGCGCTCTTATCAACAAGTTCCACTGGAGCGACCGCGCACGCTGGTATTTCGACTTCTTCGCAAGAGGTGAGGTTGGCGAAAAGGTGAAGTTCATCAATTCCAAGACGGGTGCCGCTTTCTGGACAATGCTTTCGGGAGCTGCTGAGGGCTTCAGGCTTGAGGCTGTCCGCGAGCATCTCTTTAACGAGAACGAGTTCTACACCAAGGTTCCCTTTGCAAGCCTTGCAAAAGATGACCCGAACTACGATCCCATGGGCGGATATTGGCTCGGCGGAGTATGGCCGCCCACAAACTATGCGGCTGTTAAGGGACTTTCGGAGACAGGTCACCGCGAGCTTGCAAGAGAAGCAGCGTACAAGTTCCTTACCGCTATGTGCGAGGTCGACCGCGACGCGTCATTCGGCGGTATCTGGGAGTGCTATGCTCCCGAGGCTTACCGTCCCGCAACCACCGAGGACGGCGGACTTGTAAGAGCCGAGTTCGTGGGTTGGGGCGGACTTGCACCCATCACTCTCCTTATTGAGAACATTATCGGACTTGACTTCGACGCATCGCAGAATACGGTTACGTTCAATCTCCATGCAAGAGAGAAGTGCGGACTTTGTAACATGGATTTCGGCGGAAACAATATCTCCGTTGTGTGCACCGAGTATGAACCCTTCCGCGGCAAGACCGTTATTGAGACAGAGGCTGAAAAGCCCTTTACTCTCGTAGTAAATACCAAGTACCTTTGGGAAAAGGTTACCCTTGAGGTTCCCGCAGGAAAGAGCACCTTCAGGATCTGATAAAGCTTTGCGATCCTATAGCGCGCAGATCCTCATACAATACACCAATACCGCAAATCGGCAGAGATGTTGTTTCCTCTGCCGATTTATGGTATAATATAAAAGGACAAAATTAAAATGAAACCATTATGCAAAAAGATATACTTTCGTAAGATAGTCGAGATAGTTGCCTTATTGCTTTTTATCCTTATGGATACCATGTTCGTGATCCACATGGGAAATGATTATTCATGGTTAGTTATCATCATCCCCATTTCTGTGCTTGTCATCGTGATGACTATCGACAGTATTTATTGGATTTTTCAGCCTCACGTGCTTATCTATCAGTATGAAAGTGGAATAGTGATCCACCGAAAAATGGAAATCGAATATACCTCGATAGAAAAATGTTATTATAAAAAATACATTGATTATAAATCGAGAGGGAGTGGTGGCGTGTATACTGAGTATGATCCTTGGAGTGGTATTATTTTTATTGAGTTGAAATCCGGAAAGATATATAAAATTCGAAATGCTTGCTTCCCGATCGAAGTTGTAGATACTTTAACAAGAATAAAAAAACAGAAGAAATTCAGATAAAACATTGCGAAATTCTTCGTTATCGAAACATAAGCCCCGACAGACCTTGAAAATGTCGGGGCTTTGCCATCCATATGACAAACTGCATTGATCCAAGCTTTTTTGAAGAGTGCGCGGTGAGCCTACAAAAGCTCAAAATGCTTCTTTTTCGTAAGAATAACGCCTTCCTTTGTCAGCTTGCCGATCTCTGCGGAAAGTCCGCTTCGGTCTACCTCAAGAAAGTCCGCAAGCTCCTGCCTGTCAAAGGGTATGTCAAAGCTCGTTGAAGCCGAACGCTCGGCGCACATGGAAAGATAAGCCAAAAGCTTCTCCCGCGTGGTGCGCTTACCCGTGATCTCAAGCTTCCTGAAGTTTCCTATGTTCTTCGTGGCAAGATCCTTCATCAAATTAAAAATGAGCTGCCTGTGGAAAACGCAGTTGTTCTCACAGGTGTGGAGTATGTGAGACGCATCAACGAACATAACTTCACATTCCTCAGCGGCAATAACGGAAATGGGAAGCGACCCCACCTCCGCACAGGCGAAGGCTTCTCCGAATATTTCTCCGGCGGAGGCTGTGCCGATCATGCTTCGGTTTCCGTAAAAATCCGTGCGGCTTAGCTGTACCGTCCCCGAAAGGACGATGCCGATGTACTTCGCGGGGCTGTCCTCCGCCATAACGGTGTATTTTTTATCAAAGC
>JAZQJQ010000020.1:0-29673 GCA_045541735.1 Eubacteriales bacterium | reverse complement strand
TTGGCCTCCGACTTGTAGCTCCATGTTGTAGTATTGTTTGCGGATACGCCGTACTCATCGGGGCAGCCTTCGGTAAGGCCGATTCCGCCGTACTCGCTCATAAATACGGGCTCGCCTCGGTAGGTCTGGCGCTTGCTGTGGCGGTCGGTAAGAACGCCTTCGTTCTCAAGGGGCAGATAAGTTTCCTTAAATACCTTGGGATCCTGCTCATAGTTATGTACGTCAAAGATATCCGTAATAACGTGGAAGTTTCCGCTCGTGTCTATGCAGGGACGGGTGGGGTCAACTGCCTTTGTGACCTTATATACGGTTGCAAGGAGGGAATTTCTCTGGCGCTTGTGACCCTCGTAGTCCCAGGTCTCGTTGAAGGGGCACCAGCCGATAAGCGCGGGGTGGCTGCGGTCGCGCTCTACAAGCTCCAGCCATTCGGGCACGACAAGGTCGGTAACGGCAGGGTTGGAATGGTCAAGACCCCAGTTGCCGTATTCGCCCCAAACGAGGTAACCCATCTTGTCTGCGTGATAAAGGAAGCGGGGTTCGAACGCCTTTTCATGGAGGCGGGCGCCGTTAAAGCCGCAGTCAAGAGATATCTGAATATCCTTGATAAGAGCCTCCTCGGTGGGAGCGGTGTAGATCCCGTCGGGGTAGAAACCTTGATCAAGTACAAGACGCTGGAAAACGGATCTGCCGTTCAAAAGGAACTTCATGCCGTCAAAGCCTACGGTACGCATACCGAAATAGCTTGTAACGGTGTCGTCGTTAAAGGAAAGCTTCAGATCGTAAAGTCTGCCGTTTCCGATCTCCCAAAGATGAAGCTCGGAGAGAGGAAGAGTGATGGAGAAGCTTCCGCAAGCGTATGCAGCAGCGGTGCCTACTTCCTTACCCTCATAGTTTGCAACAGCGCTTATTTTACCGCATCCTGAAGTGGTACCGTTTATTACGGCGATGCTGTTTTCGATATCTGCGGTAACGTAGAAGCTCTTTATGTAATCGCGGGGAACAAACTCAAGCCAAACCGTCTGCCATATGCCCGTTGTGCGGGTGTAGTGGCAACCGTGGCTTGCATACCACGTGCTCTGCTTACCCGTTGCCTGCAGGCCGCTTCTGGTATCATCCTCTGCGAGGATAACAAGGGTGTTTTCGCCCTCCTTAAGCTTTGCGGTTATGTCAAAGCGGAAGGAGCTGTAGCCGCCGCGGTGTGTTCCGCAGGATTCGCCGTTAACGAATATCTCGCAGAACCAATCGCACGCGCCGATGTTAAGAAGCACTCTGCCCGTAAGGTCGGTAGCGCTTATTTCTATTTTCTTTGAGTACCATACGGCGGGCATAAAGTCTTTGATACCAACACCGGAAAGCGCGCTTTCGGGGCAGAAGGGAACTGTTATCTTCTTGTCGTATCCTGCTTCGCCGAGCTTCATATCTCTTGCTCTGCCGCTTTTTGACCAGTCTACTGCGAAGCTCCATTCGCCGTTAAGGTTCTCCCAACGCTCGCGCACGCTCTGGGGATTGGGATGTTCGGGTCTCGGAATGTTCATGGTGTTCTCCTTTTTTGTTTGTTAAAATATATTATAAAGTAGCAAATGATAAAACTATTTTACATTACAATGGTAAAAAATGCAATATTTATGCGGAAAAGCCAAGGCTTTTTCTGCTTAAAAAACGAAAAATCCATTATTTTTCAATGCCGTCTCCGTGTTCGCGCACGTTCATATCTGCCTATATGCGGAAAGGGGCTGTAAAACATAATTTTACAGCCCCTTTCCTATATGTTTCAGGATCTACTTGGGTTTACTTTTTCAAATCGCCAACGTAGGCGCGCACAAGCTCTATCTGTCCGCCGACTGGGTCATTTGTACTTGTGTAGATGTAGAGATAGTCGTTATGGATAAGCATTCCGGGCCAGTTGCCGAATTTGCCTATCATAGTGTCAAAGGGATCGTAGCTTTCCGTCCAGTCCCAGGAATGAGCCTTGGATATATCAACGCCTTCCTTGGTCATAACGATCTTTGTTACCTTGCATTTGTCATCGCCGGTATCAAATATGGTTCCGAGTGAATCCTCGTCAGTCTGGAACGCAACAACGATACGTCCGTCGGGAAGCTCGATCCAGAAGGGAGAACCGCCGCTTGAGGTGTTATCGGGGAAGAAGCATCCGGTGATGCCCTTCCAGTGTACTCCGTCTGCAGAATGCAGAACGTACGGCAGCAGAGTACTTCCGCGAGCGGAGTAGAAGCGCTTTGTTTCAACGGTCATAAGATAACCGCCGGTGGAAAGCTTGTCAACGATCGGCATACCGTTACGGTCGGTCTTGCCCGTATCGTCGGAGGTGTAGTGGGACTGTACCCACTTTTTCTCCGTTTCATTCCACTCAAAAATATCCGTAGATGGGATAACGGGGTTCTTGTATACGGTCTTGCCTATAGCAAAGAAGCAGGTGAGCTTGCCGTTAACGTAGCAGAAATCAGGCTCCCAAAGTCCCCACGAAACGCCGTCCTTGAGTCCGTTCTGCTGCAGCTCGCACACGATGGAGTGTGGGTAGAAGGTCTCGCAGTTATCGTCACTTGCGTGGATGCGGATGGATGAGTAGCCTTGGGACGCATTCCTGTCGTTGGAGCGGTATGCCATAAGCACTTGACCGTTCTCAAGCTGTATAATATCTACGTTTGCAAGGGTCTTGGTCTGGTCCTCGCCGTAGAAGAGCACGCGGACGGGACCCCAGGTCTTACCGTCGTTTTCGCTGAATACGGCCTTCATACAACGCTTACCGCTGTCGGTGGAGGGCCATGCACAGATCATTCTGCCGTCCTGAAGAACGTACATACGTGAATATGCGCTTCCGTTTCCGCCGTAGGATGCAACGGTGATGGGGCGCTCGAACTTCAGACCGTAATAGCCGTTATCGGGCTCTTTGTCGTCGGTCTTTTCGGTGGTATCTGCAGTATCCGCGGTATCTGCGGGGTCTGTAGTATCCTCGGTAACGGGAGGCTGCTTATCGCAGGAAAAAAACATTCCCGTAACGCAAAGTAAAGCAAGAAGGAGGCGAAGGATTTTTTTCATAACTTGATCTCCTTGGAGTAGAAACGGGCGTGAAGCTCACGCCCGTTTCGAGTTTTTATCAATCAAACTGATTTTTGAGCTTTTCGATGCTTGTGTTAAGTGTTCTTACGGCAGCTTCTGCAACTTTGAGACGCTGCTGAACGGTGGAAGCAAAAGCTCCGAACTGGTCATTCTTAACGTAGTTGTACATTGCGGTGTTGAGATCGGCGATCCTGTAGTAATGTCCAACGTCAACGAACTTGTTGTTAAAGATTATATCAAGGCAGAACTTACTTTCCTCGTCGCGGATCTTCTCGCCTTCAAGTGTCTTTACGTAGTAAGCGGGAACGGTGGTGGAGGAGGAGTAGTAGCCCATAATGTCAAGGATGGCACCGGTGCGCTCAGCATCCTCCTGAACGAAGGGCATTGCAACAAAGTTTGCAAGTCCGGCGGAGAAAGTGCAGTACCAGTTCTCCTGAGCGGTGTCATACTTGGGGTTGGGGAGTATACCGTAGTTTGCATCCATATCGCGGAAGCGGGAGATTTCGTTAAAGAGAGTCATAAAGAACATCGCCTGACCGTTGGAGAATACGTTGGGCCACGATACACCGCCGGTCATTGTCTGGAAGTTGATGCACCAATCGCTCTGCTCAATAGTGCTGAATTTATCAACGATAGCGTATACGCGCTCGTTCTGTAGAGTGAATTCAATGTATCCGTCATCATTTACTTTCGCAACGCGCTCGCCGGATGCCTGAATGGTAGCGTAAAGCTCGTCGCACCAGGTCATAAGACCGTACATATCGTTGGAGTCGAGAACGTCGTCTGCATTAAGGTCCTCGCTTACCTGAGAAGCAAGACGGGAAAGCTCGTCAAGGGTCCACTTTCCCTCCTCTACAAGCTTATAAACGTCGGTACCGTCGGTGATCTTGGTCTTGTAGAGGTCCTTGTTGAAGATAGTGCAGTACATATAGTCGTTGAGGTGAAGGCTGACATCACCGGAGGTGAAGAATACAGAGCCCGCAATTCTTACACCGTCGTTGATGGTCTTGTCCCACCAGGGATTGGTGAGGTCAAGTGCATCGATGGACTCCATATCGTAAAGATAACCTGCGGTAACGTAAGGAACGAGGGAGTAGGTGTGGCAAACGGTATAATCGTAAAGTGCCTCATTGCTTATGTACATCTGCTGGAGGATAGCCGCGTTTGTAGCGTAGTTGGCGCTGTCGATGTACTGGGTAGCCTCAAGAATAACGCCGTTCTTTTCCTCAAGCTGCGCGTTTCTTTCATAAACTGCTTTGTCAAGCACGGTTCCGTTATCCTCGAACACAAGGTCGTGGGGGGGACGGGTGGAACGGCTTACAAGAAGAACCTTGAAGGTATAGTCGTTAAACTTCTTGTCGATAGCGGAAGGAAGCACCTCGGGGGAGAGAGCTTCGGTAGCGGGAGCTTCGGTGGTCACTGCAGGGTCATCGGTAACGGCGGGAGTTTTTTCGCCGCAGGAGCCGAAGAGAACAGCTGTGCCCAAAAGCATAATGAGAGACAGCGCAAAAGATAAAAATCTGACGCTTCTTTTCATAATTACCTCCGTATAATTCTGATCATTATTTTTTGTAATCTCATTGTACAAACTTATTAATTGTGTGTCAAGCAAAAATATATAGTGAATAGTACGAAAAATGTTGATGGATTTTTTATCTCCACTTACATTATATAACGTGAAATGTGTTAATAAATTGTAAAAATAAGGATATTTGATTGAAAAACATTGATTTGTGAGTTGCTTTGTTGTATAATTTATCAATAAAGTGTTGTATACAGATATGGTTTGGAGGATGCTTTGAATGCAAGACTTGATAATGTCCGATAACGCAAGGATGTATTACTTCAACTCAACTCCCACGAATTCGAATAACGGGCTTTATTTCATCCGAATGGGGGAGAATATGCCCGATAAAAACTATTTCGTAGAGCGCTTTGGAGATACGCGCCGCAGTCTCGGCGGTGTTTACGTGCTGGAGTACGTCATCTCCGGTCAGGGCTATATAGAGTGTGACGGCAAGGTATATCACGTTAAGGGCGGGGACGTTTACTTCCTCAATCGCGGCTTTGCCCACAGATATTATTCCGATAAGGACGACCCGATGCACAAGGTATGGCTGAACTGTGCAGGGCCGTACATCGCGGGGCTTTTTAACTCCCTCTGTATAACCGAAGGCGTTTATTGCTCTCATTTCGATGCTGAATCATTGTTTAAGCGCCTTAGAGATCTGCTTGTTTCGGTAGATTACAAGAATATCGACAAGGTCTACGACCGTGCCGCACTCGTCGTTACGGAGATCATACTCGGCGCCGCCACTGCAAACCGCATAAAGCATTATGAAAACGAGGACGTGGTGTACGAGGTCAGGCGCTATATAGATTCCGAGGCGGGCCTACGCTCGACGCTTGACGAGATATGTGCAAAGTTTTATCAGAATAAATCCTATCTTATCTTCCGATTCCGCAAGGAATTCGGCATAACACCGCACAAGTACGTGTTGGAAAGAAAGATGGAAGCGGCAAAGGAGATGCTTGCTTCCGGATATTTGCAGATAAAAGAAATATCCAATATGCTCGGCTTTGCAAGTCCGCAGTATTTTTCCTCTGCTTTTAAAAGTCATTTCGGAAAAACTCCGCTTGAATACCGCGCGGAGCTGCATGTTCAGAATAAGGACGGTTTTCTCGTATGAATAACAATCACGACGGATACAGAAGACGTAAGATAACGCGTAAGACACACGACGGGGTGTTAAGGGGCGCTTTTATGGGACTGCTCGCATTTACTGTACTTGCGGTAGTCGTTTTTGGAATAATGCTCGTCTCCCGCACCGCCGGAAGCGGTACGCCCGCTGTCACAACAGTTCCTGTGACGACCGATGCACCGCAGACCGGCGGCATTACCGATGCGCCCGATATCTCCGCGACCGACGCACCCGCAACAGATCCCGCATCTGACCCAGTGACGAATGCCCCCGCAACCGAGCCTCCGCATACGGAGCCGCCCGTTACCGATCCGCCCGCACCTCCCGCACCGCAGGATAAGAGAGTCTCCTTCCTTGCGTGCGGAGATAACATAGTGCACGATGCGGTGCGCGAGGATGCGCAGAAGCGCGCAGATGCGGAGAACCCCGGCTTTAACTTCTACGATATGTTTGCGGGAGTTAAGGACGAGATAGGCGCGGCTGACATTTCGTTTATCAATATGGAAGGCTGTGTGGGCGGAGCCTCGCTCGGCTATCTCGGATATCCCAGCTTCAACGCACCGAACCAGATAGGCGAAGCGTTTGTAAAGCTCGGCTTTGACGTTGTTAATCTCTTAAATAATCATACACTCGATTACGGTGAGAAGGGATATAAAAATACCATTGAATTTTTCAATACTCTTCCCGTGCTTACCCTCGGCGGATATACGAAAAGCGATTTCGATAATCTGAGGGTGATAGATAAAAACGGTGTTAAGATAGCTTTCCTTTCCTACACCACGATAGTGAATTTTAAGTATTTCGGCGAGCAGATTCCCGGCTCGGAATACTATATTGCGTATGCAGAGGATGCCGACATCAAGCGCCAGATAACTGCGGCTAAGGCGGGGGCGGACTTCGTTGTTGTTTCCATGCACTGGGGCGCGGAGGACTCATTCTATCCCGACGGGGAGCAGAAGCGGCTCGCGCAGCTTTGCGCAGATATGGGTGCGGACGTCGTAGTAGGCCACCACAGCCACACCGTACAGCCCGCAAAGTGGCTGACGGGCAAGGACGGAAACAAGACCTTCGTAGCTTATTCGCTCGGTAATTTTATTTCCACTATGCACTACTCGCAGAATATGGCGGGCGTTATGCTTTCGCTTGATTTCGTCATAGAAAAGGACGGCACCAAGTACGTCGATGCCCCCACCCTTATCCCCACAGTCTGCCACTACAGTTTAAAGCGCGACTCTCTTCAGATCTACCGTATGTCCGATTACAGCGAGGAGCTTGCAAAAACGCACGGCAGCACCCTGCAGAACAGCTTCTCCTACGCGATACTGAAAAAGTATATAACGGATAATATCGACGCTCAGTTTATCGAGTGGTAACAGATTATAAGCGCAAACAGCGCATATAATATACAAACAAAAAATAAAAGGAGAAAAATATGGATTTCTTGAACAGGATCTGGGCAATGGAGCTCGTACGCTTTGTCGTGTTCCTTCTGCTCGCGTTCGTTGCCGCTTGGGTGGCACAGTTTGCAGTTGTGAAGCTGCTCAAGCTTATCAAGCTTGACAAGAAGCTTGATAAGTGGGGTGTAAACGAGGGTCAGGTCGGCACCTCGATGACGTTTGTCGGAAAGCTTGTATATGCTATCGTATTCCTGCTTTTCCTTCCCGCCGCTCTTAACGCACTCGGCATTACCGGAGTTTCCGGCCCCATCAACAGCTTTGTTTCCGCATTTATCGATTATCTTCCCAAGATAGTTGCCGCAGGCATCCTGCTTTACGTTGGCTGCTTTGTTGCGGTTCTCGTCGGTCAGATCGTTTCCGTTCTTCTCAAAAAGACCAAGCTTGACAGCCTCGTAAAGAGAAAGGATGAAGAGAAGAACACCGTTCTTATCTCCGATATCCTTGTGAAGATACTCGGCGCCGTTATCATCCTTGTTACCGTTATTCAGTGTCTGCTCATTCTTGATATCGATGCCATATCTCAGCCCGCGATGCAGATAGTTTACACCGTATTCGGTGCTATCCCCTCCATCGTTCTTGCGGCTGTTGTCATCGCTGTAGGCCTGCTTGTTGCAAGCATAGCTTCCGCGCTTCTTGCAAACGTGCTTGTCGGTGTTAACTTCGATAATCTTGTAAAGAAGATACTCCCAGCGCTCAAGGTTTCCGCTACTAAGATAGTTGTTAACACCGTAAAGGCGCTTATCGTACTGTTTGTTGCCGCGCAGGGCATCGAGGCTCTGGGTCTTGACGTGCTCACCGCTGTTGTTGCCGCTGTTGTTTCTTATCTTCCCGCAGTTATCAAGTCCGCGGCTATCGTGCTTGTTGCTTACATAGGCGCATCCCTGCTTGAGGGCGCGCTTGCAAAGACAAGCGGCAAGCTTGCTCTTTGCGCTAAGTATGCAAAGACCGCGGTTTACGTGCTTGCAGGCTTTATGATCCTCAGCCAGCTCGGCATCGCTACTGAGATCGTTGAAAAGGCATTCATTATCGGCTTCGCCGCTATTGCGCTTGCCTTTGCTCTTGCGTTCGGACTCGGCGGAAGAGATTTTGCCGCTAAGACCCTTGAAAAGAAGGACGAAGAGAATAAGTAAGCTTTTTGTTCTAATAAAAAACTCAGCCGTGTTATAAGCGGCTGAGTTTTTTTACTTTTTGAAAGCTCACTCGAAATATTCGGAAGGTGCAACACCGTAATAATCCTTGAACACGCGCGAAAAATAGCTGACGCTGGAAAAACCGAGGTAGTTTGACGTTTCGTTTACGTTCATATACGTATAACGCAGGCAGTAGGCGGCGTGCTTCATACGGGTGGCGAGAATGTAATCGTTTATCGTGGTGTGCAGATGCCGTTTAAATATGCGCATACAGTACTGCTTGGACATATTCAGCTCCGCGCAAAGCTCGTCAAGGCTGATCTTGCGTGTGTAGTTTGCATTTATATATGCGATTATTCTGTTTACTGCCGGCGGGTGGCTCTCGTCGTTTTTAAAACGCGTGCAATATGCCCGCGAGGTATGGAAAAGCACCTCGCAGAAATAGAGAGAGATAAGAAGGTCTGCGGCGTTTCCGTGTCGGAATTTTGCGTTCACGCATTTTGTCAGCAGCATTTCTATCTCGGACGTTTCCTCGCCCGATTCCATCTTCGTATCGAATACCAGATTGCCCGCGTCCGGCTCCATTACGCCGTAAATAGGCGCTTTTTCGTTTTTGGAGATGAACGGAATGTTAGGGAGTTTGGTTTCGTCCCGCAATTCAAGCTCGCCGTCAAAATGAAAGAATGTGTACTCCGTTCCGGCATCCGTGTGCGGACGGTACGGCGTATTTTTGGGGACAATGGCGATGTTTCCTTTTTTATATTCGAATTTCTTTCCGTCAATATCAAAAACGCATTCTCCGCTGTGAAAGTAAACGAACAGATTGTAGTCCATCTGCCGCCCGGAGTGGCTCCAGCCTTTTTTTTCTTTCGTTTTTCCGGACATACTTACTCGCGGCAGGGTGCTTATGTTATAAGTGAACATAATTATGACCTCTTTGTTTGGCATTTCTATCTCATTATACACTGGCTGTGATACAAATTCAAGAGTCTACGCAAGTTTCATATTTTGAAACAAAGTGCGGTGCGAGTGTATTGTATTTTTATCACTGTGTTTGATATAATAAAAATATCAAAGGGCAACCCCCGAAAAATGAAAACGGAGAACAGATATGCTTTCTATCAATGCTCACAATCTTGCGTTTCATATTGAAGAGGACGCGACCGAAGCTTTTTTTACTGCTGAAGGCGCTTCCGGTGTCAGAGGTTCTGATTTCTGGCGTTTGATACTTGATGACGGTCTGCGTACCGAGATACCCGTATTCTCATCCAAGCAGCAGGGAGCTGCCGTTATGTGCGGTGATAAGCTTGTAGTTAAGTACGATGAGGTCGTATCCGAATACGGCGATAAGTATGAGGTCAAGCTCACCGTTACCATATGGGAGCAGGATGGACATCTTTATTTTGTTCCCGAGCTTGAGAACGGAAGCGATGCCAGAGTAAACGAGTGCTTCTGCCCGCTTGCGGATTTCGATTCCCTCGGCGGCGAAAAGAAGGAGGATACCTTCTATCTTCCCAACGGACTCGGCACAAGAGTATATAATCCCTGGCAGGCAATGGTCAATATGACCACCAATTATTACTATCACAATGAGTTCGAGGTGTTCTGGCATCAGCATTACCCCCGTGCTACTATGGGATGGTTCGGTGTACAGAGCGGAGATCACTTCCTCTACGTAGGACGCCACGATCCCGAGCACCGTCATTGCTTTATGACTATGCGCCAGCGCATTCACTCAAACCCCACCAACCTGATGTTCGGTATCGATCATTTTCCTATGGCTCGCCCCGGTGAGAAGCTGCTTATGCCTCCCACGGTGCTTGCGTTCCTTGACGGCGACTGGAGAAAGGGTGCGGATCTCTACCGTGCATATGCGGAAAAGACCTTCTACCGCGTTCCCGAAAAGGCAGAGTGGGTCAAGTATATGTCCGGCTGGCAGCGCCTTATCATGCGTTCGCAGTACGGCGAGGATTACTTTACTGCCGACGATCTGCCCGAGCTTTATAAGATCGGTGCCAAGTACGGTATACACACCCTTTTCCTCTTTGCTTGGTGGAAGCAGGGAATGGACAGAAACTACCCCATCTACGAGGAGCCGTATCCCGGTGCTTGGAAGGAGCTTACCGAGAACATCAAAAAGGTTCAGGAGCTCGGCGGACGCGTTATCCTTGAGTGCAACTGCCACTTCATGGATCCCCAGGTAGACTACTACAAGGAGCACGGCGAATACATTAGAATGCTCAATATAAACGGTGACGAGATCCGTCCCGCATTCGTATATCCCGGCTACGGCGAAGTCCGTGCAACCTACGGAGCAAAGCAGTTTGCACTCTGCTGCTCCGCTACCAAGATGTGGCGCGATCAGGTGCTTTCTCAGATCAAGCTCATGGATGAGCTCGGTGCCGACTGCACCTTTGCCGATTGCTACGCAGGATGCCCCTATCAGCCTTGCTTCAACGACAAGCACGAGCACGGCAACCGTGTTGACGAGGATTGGAAGTACCACAAGATGTTCTTTGAAGAGGCAGAGGCATACTGCCGCTCCAAGGGCAAGGTGCTTGCAGCTGAAGTAGTTACCGACGTTGCCGCTCCCTATAACCAGTTCATCCACGGCCTTGTAAACGTAGATTTCAAGATCAAGGGCGATAACTACCCCGAGCTGTTCCGTTACACGTTCCCCGAGGTCATCACCACCGAGCGCGGAATTCGCGATGAGGAAGGCGATTTCGCAAGACGCTTGCGCTGCTCCCTCGTTTACGGTCTCCGTCTCGATGCTGAGCTGTACGTTTGCCGTACTCACCTTGACAGCGCTCCCCTTTATGCTGCTGCTGTTAAGGAGTATACCGATACGATGATGAAGTACAAGGAGTTTATGTACGAGGGTACCTTCACCGTTATAAACAACGAGCGCCTGCCCAGATACGTGCGCCGAGGCGAATACATCAGTGCAGACGGCACAAAGGTGCTTTGTATTACTTACAACCCCCTTGACCACGAGGTACCGGTCGGCGGTAAGACCCTCGGAGCCGATGAGATGACCTTTGAGATATTTGACAGAGATACATACTGCAAATAATTTTTTCAAATAATTATAAAGGAGAAAAGTATGAAACGCATTCTTTGTCTTATGCTTGCGGTAATGATGCTTGTTTCCATCGTTGCGTGCGGCGAGAAAACTCCCCCCAAGACCGACGGCACCTCCGCTCCCGTTGCCGACGGCACAGACCCCTCTGTTTCTACTACCGAACCTGTTACCACCGAGGACCCCAACAAACTTCCCGATTACATCCCCATGGATAAGTATGACGGACACGAATTTATTGTACTTATGACCAACCTCAATCCCGATGCGGTCATCGTCCGCGACTTTAACTGGACCGAGGGCGGCACCGTACTTGACGATGCTCTATATAAGAGAAATATGGGCGCTATGGAGGCGCTTGACATTACCATTACCGGTATTGAAAAGTACAGCTCCTCCAATACCGGTGTTGCCGACGTAAGAAAGGCCAATACCGCAGGCGACTCTTCTTACGATATGTGCATCATCTCCACCTACGATGCAGGTAAGCTTGCACTTTCCAAGGACCTTGCAGACCTCCGCGATTACGGTGTTATAGATCTTGACCAGGCTTGGTGGGATCAGAACATCAACCGCGACCTCACCGTAAACGGCAAGCTCTACTTCACCACAGGCGACATCAGCCTTGTTGCAACCCAGGCAATGTACAATATGGTATTCAACAAGGACCTTTACAGAGAAAAGTTCGGTGATACCTCCGAGCTTTACAACCTTGTAAAGGAAGGCAAGTGGACCTTTGACAAGATGAAGGAGATGGTAATTCAGGTTACCGAGGACCTTGACGGTAACGAGATAATGGACTCCAACGACCTTTACGGAATGGTATACATTCACTCCTCCGTTATCGCTGCTCTCGGTATGTCCGGTGAGAGAATGGCAAGGATCGACGACAACGGCGACGTTGTTGTAACTCTCGGAACGGAGCGCGCAGAGAACGCTATCGTAAACTTTATCGAGCTTACTCTTGACAAGCAGCACGTATATAACGGTCAGACCGCTACCGGCGGACTTACCGCCGTTCAGATGTTCAGCGAAGGACACTGCCTCTTCAGATGGATCGAGCACATCGGCTTCCCGCACTTCCGCGATACCGAGCTTGACTACGGCATCCTTCCCCTTCCCAAGACCGAGGATTCTCAGGATAGATATTACACTCCCTTCGGCGGCTGGGATGCTGCATTCGTTTGTATCCCCACCCAGACCGAGAACGTTGAGCGTACCTCCGCCATCATCGAGTACCTTGCGTTCACATCCAAGCAGATCGTTACTCCCGCATACTACGAAAAGACCCTCACGGGCCGTTACGTACGCGATGACGAGAGCTATGATATGATAACTCTTGAGATGGAGAACCGCGGCTTCGATATCGGTTATATCTACAACATCGGTAATATGAAGAACGCAGTAGAGAACCTCTCCAAGAACTACTCCACCGCATTCTCCTCTATGTGGGCGGCATACAAGAACTCCGCAGCTAAGCAGTGCACCACCGTTAACAACACTCTCCACGAGTAATTAACAAATAGGAACGGGCAGTAAAGAAACGCAGATTTCTTTACTGCCCGTTTTTATATTTCAACGCTTTTCGGTGTAGAATACTGTGGGGGTGATAAAATGACAGAACACAGAATTTCAGCTGCCTTTCTTCGCAAATTTGAAAATTATTTACTCGAAAACGAAAAAAGCGGTGCCACGCTTGAAAAGTATATGAGGGATATGAGGAAATTTGCCGCATACGCAGGAGACGGGGCGGTGAATAAGGCTGTTGTGTTAAACTACAAGGCTGAGCTTAGCAAGAACTATGCACTGACAAGCGCAAATTCTATGCTTGCGGCATTGAACGCATTCTTCAGATCTGTCGGATGGTTTGATTGCTGTGTTAAGCAGTTCAAGATACAGCGCGATGCGTTCTGCCCTGAGGAAAAGGAACTTACAAAGGCAGAATATGCGGCGCTTGTGCGTGCCGCGGAAAAGAATAATAACGAGAGGCTTTCTCTGCTGTTGCAGACCGTCTGCGGTACGGGCATCCGTGTGAGCGAGCTTTGCTGTATCACGGCGGAGGCGGTGCGCAGGGGCGAGGCGAGCGTTTCGTGCAAGGGGAAAACAAGGCGTATATTTATCGTTGCCGCTCTCGGGAAAAAGCTTTTGCGTTACGCAAAAAAACGGGGTATTGTAAGCGGAATGATATTCGTTACGAAAAACGGCAAGCCGATGAATCGTACAAATATATGGGCAGAGATGAAGCGGCTGTGCAGGGATGCGGGCGTTTCGCCGAAAAAGGTGTTTCCTCACAATCTGCGCCATCTGTTTGCCCGCGCGTTTTACGCTATGGAAAAGGATATAGCCAAACTTGCGGATATACTCGGGCATTCAAATATCAACACAACGCGTATATATACCGTTTCCTCAGGCGCGGAGCACCGCCGCAAGATGGAAAAAATGCGGCTTATCCTATGAAAAAGAAAAAACCGATACAAAAAGCACCGGCAATGGCTTACAACATAATCAGCATTATGTTGTATTAAGTACAACCTATATATATTAAATTATATCACTTTGTTTAATGAAAATCAATACAAGGTGCAGTTTTTAATAATAACACCAAGAAATGTCAAAACAACCGCACGACAAATAGACCAATGACTGAACTTTAATCATTGGTCTTCTATTCGCGCGCGTATGTATATATTTATCTCGCTTTATTTGCGCGGCCTTGTTCGCTGATACAACATAATGCTGATTATGTAATATCAACGGCACAGGAGGTACAAACATGGCAAAAAAACAAGACGTTGCGCGCGAAGCCGTAAAGGCGAGCTATCAAACGCCCGAGCTCGAAGTTGTCGATCTTCCAAATTTAGGAACGTTGACTCTGTCGGGAAAAGATGTTGACGAAAACAAGGGCGAATGGGATCCCTTGACAGAATTTTTGCTTGGATAAGGAGAAAGAAAATGAAAAAAAGAGTTTTAGCATTATTATTGGCAGTACTTACACTTGTAAGCTCCTACACTGTGTTTGCCGTAGTTACCGGCGCATCCTCCCCTGCGCCTGAGCTTACTTTGGCTTATGCAAACCTTTCGTTCAGCGATTCCGTTTACATTATGTATGCACTGGATACCAACGTAACAGATGCAAAGCTGCTTGTATGGACTTCTCCCGAAGCCGAGTACGTTATCGGTACGCAGGACAGCCTGCTCACCTCTTATGACGGCACCGTAGAGGGTGAGTCTTATAAAATGTTCAATTATCCGCTTGCCGCTAAGCAGCTGGCAGACGTTATTTACGTACGCGCTTACGCGAAGGTAGATAACGTTGATTACTACAGCAGTGTTGTAAAGTACAGCGCACTTCAGTATGCTTACAACAAGCTCGGCAAGACCGCTGCAGGTACCGATGATGCCGAGCTTAAAACTCTGCTTGCCAAGATGCTCGATTACGGTGCTGCTGCACAGCTCTATCTTGACGATTATAAGGCAGACAGACTTGCGAATGCAAACTGGTATCAGGTAGTACTCACCGCAGGTGTGCTTAACGACGGCTGCAATCACGGACTTTATCTCCCCGGCGATAAGGTCACTCTTACCGCGCCCGCTGTCGATGAAAACGGTACAGCCTTCGGCTATTGGAAGGACAGCACCGGCGCAAGCGTTGCAACGACCGCCGCTTGCGAGATCACCGTAGGCAGCAAGAACGAGACCTACACCCCCGTTTACGGCGAATCCGCAGAGCAGTACTCCGAGGGATTGGAGTTTGAATCTAACGGTGATGGTACTTGTATCCTCCTCGGTATGGGAGATTTCACCGGTACCGAGCTTGTTATTCCTCCCGTATTTGAGGGTGATAACGTAACCGAGATAGACCGCCGTGCATTCCAGAACGAGGCTATTACCCTTGTTAAGATCCCTGCTACCGTTACTGATATCGGCAACTATGCGTTCAACGGCTGTACTGCCCTTACTGACGTATATTACGACGGCACCGAGGACGAGTGGAATAATAACGTAAGCATCGGTAGCAATAACGCACCTCTTACAAACGCAACGAAGCACTTTAAGACCCCCGCACAGCCCGAAGGTCCCGAAAATAACTACACCGAGCCTACGATAGAGGTGAGAAACGCCACCGCAAGCGCAGGCGAGGAGGTTGAGGTAAAGATCTACGTTTACAATAACCCCGGAATTTCCGGTGCTACGCTTACCTTATCCTATGATTCAAAGTTGACTCTTGTTTCCGCAACTCGCGGAGAGGCGTTTGCAAACCTTGATATTACAAACCCCGGAACGTTTAAGAGCCCCTGCAACTTTGCCTGGGATACGCTTGATGCAACGGCAGATGATAACGGCTGTATTTTGGTACTTACGTTTGAAGTGTCCGAGAGTGCATCTGTAGGCGACGATCTTGCCGTAAGCTGTTCTTATATTGAAGGCGATATTTATAATTCCTCTTGGGCTGACGTTAACTTTGAAATACAGAACGGAGCCGTTACCGTAGATTAAGTAAAGGAAGTTGATATCATGACAAAGAGATTATTATCTTTCTTGTTGGCATTGACTTTTATAATTTCGGTAGTGCCAATGAGTGTTTCTGCAGCTGCTCCCGAAACTGCAGTAATAAAAATAGACGATACATACGGACAGCCCGGAACGAGTGTAGAGGTGTACGTACTGATTGAAGAAAACCCCGGAGTTACAGGTGCAACCTTGACCGTTTCGTATGCCGATGACCTGGTTCTGACAGATGCAAAAGCCGGAGATGCGTTTTCTTCGTTGATCTTTTCAAAACCCGGCGTGTTTGCCAGTCCCTGTAATTTCGTATGGGATGCGGAGGCTGCATCCGACGAAAGCACCGCAACCGGTGTTGTAATGACGTTGGTGTTTGAAATTGCATCGACCGCCGCCGTAAACAGCAAGCTTGACGTTGAGTTATCATACAGTTTCGGTGACGTTTATAACAACCAAGGTGATTTGACTCTTGATATTCAAAACGGACAAGTTGCCGTTATAGATTATACTCCCGGCGATCTGAACGGTGATGCCAGAGTTACTACAAGAGACACTCAGCTTATAAGACAGCTGATAGCAGGAGGCTACGAGGCTTCTTGGGAAGCTGCGGGAATTACCGTTAATACTGCGGCAGCCGACGTTAACGATGACGGAAGAGTAAACTCCAAAGACACGCAGTTGATAAGACAGGTCGTTGCGGGCGGTTACACGGATGCAAGCGGAAAACCCGTAACCTTAAAGCCTTCCACGCCCAAATGCGAGCATTCTATGACCGCAACTGCGGCAAAGGCTGCAACCTGTACCGAGGACGGTAATAGTGCGTACTGGTACTGCGAGCTTTGCAAGAAGTATTTCAGGGATGAAATCGGTAGTACTGAGATCAACTGGGAAGATACAGTTATTGAAGCGTCGCATGACTTAACAGCATTTGAAGCAAAGAATCCGTCCTATGCGGAAGAAGGCAATATTGCTTACTGGTATTGTTCTATTTGCAAAAAATATTATGCAGATGCTGCGGCTGATGAAGAAATTACATACGAGGAGACAATTATTCCGAAACTTCAAGCAACGGAGCATTTGGTCGAGTATGATATAGCAAATGGTGATCCTTACCTTCAAAAGCTGGTGGACAATGGAACCCTTAAAAACCCCAATCCAAGTAGCTATGCAGAAGGTGCAGGTTTAACTCTTGCAAATCCTTCCGTTGAGGGATACCGTTTCTTAGGATGGTATGATTTAGCAGAGAACGGTATGCTCGTGAAAAAAATAGATGCAACAGCAACAGAGTCATATCAGTTGTATGCCTACTGGAGCAAGATCGAGTATAAGGTTCAGTACAAGTCCAGCCTATTTGTGGATCGGGCGGAGGATACCTACACAGTCGATACCGGCCTGGTGCTGCCCACCCCAAAACTGAGCAATTATTCCTTCGTTGGTTGGTCTGATGAAAGCGGTAAATTGCTGAAAGGATCTTCTATTCCTGTTGGCACCACCGGAAATTTTACTCTTGATGCAAACTGGACCAGCGAAAGAAACAAGACGTGGACAAAGCCCGTACTGGATGCGCCTATCATCGAAGTAGATGAAGAGAATGGCGTGATTCTCTTTGCTTACGAAATAGGTGAGATTCAGAATGTGCCGTTGTATACTATCCATGACTTTGGCTACATTGCAGGTGACGGCGTTACAAAGACAAAGAGCACTACCTACAAAGTAACAATTTCAGAAGAAATGATGAAAGCGTACGCTAAGTCCGTTGCTAAGGCTACTACGGAGTCTTCCAACTGGACTTTGGCAAGTACGTGGAACGAGACTACTTCTGTTAATGAAGAATGGTGCCAAGAAAACGGCAAGAATATTGAGGAAGTTGATGAGATAGCTAAGAGCGACACCCAGAATTGGAATATCAGTAACAGCAAGAGTGGATCTACAGAAACAGTTTCTACCACTACGAACCAAGAGGGTTGGAAGAACGAGGTTAAGATAAATGGCGGCTCGTCCAGCACCGATACTGAGTCCAGCACTGACAAAACTACAGATAATGAGGCGTGGAATATTGATGGAAAACTGACGTACACGCCTAAGAGTTATTCCTTTGGTATTGACGTTTTTGAAGTAGGTGGATTAAATGCCGGTACAAGCGGAGGTTTTGGCGGCGAAATCGGCGGCGGCTATGAGCACAAGTGGGGCGAAGAACATATTGATTCCGAAGAACATTCTGACACCAAGTCTTTCGGTATTGAAATGGGCGGTTCCCATGACAAGTCCACCTTGACAACAAACGGAACCACTTCCACTGCTTCTTGGAACGGAACTACCAGCTACGGCGGAAGCTCTACTAACAGTGCAACCCATTCAATCTCCACTGCGCTCTCTGAAAAGATCAGCCAGGCATACGGATATGGAAGCAGTTATGCAACAGGCGGTGAGACCGGTTCTTCTCAGGGGCTGTCTTTCTCTCAGTCTGATTCGGAATCGTATTCCTCTTCCGTTACGTATGGCACCGAAACGTCTGAGGAAGTTACAGACGAGTGGACAACACAGTCTACAAAACCCGGCTATCACCGTTGGGTGATGGCAGGTACAGCACACGTCTTTGCTGTGGTTGGCTTTGATATGACAAACAATTCATACTTTGTATACACCTACAGTGTGATAGATGATGAGACGTATGAGTTCGAAGATTATTCATACACCACTGCTGACTATAACGACGAGGAAAATGGTGTAATTTCCTTTGAGATTCCCTTTGAGGTTGCAGAGTATGTGCAGGAGAAGACCAGCTATTCTGATGGATTGAAGGTGGATCAGGTAACCGGTATCATTACGGAATACACCGGTAATGACACCTGTGTTGTTATTCCCGAATACTGGAACGTAGGCAATGGTGATGTAGTAAAGGTTACCGGCATCGCAAGTAATGCTTTTGCAGGTAATGAAAACATTTGTGCTGTTGTACTTTCCGACTTTATTACAGAAATTCCTGATTGCGCATTCCAAAATTGTACGTCCTTAAAAGAAATCAGCGGCGGTAATGTAACCAAGATTGGTTCTTATGCTTTTGCAGGGTGTGTCAATGTTGAGGACATTGGCGTCCGTAGCAGTGTTGAACATCTCGGGGAGAAGGCATTTGATGGAGTAGAGAGAATCATTGTAAATGCAGCAGATAAGAATGTGCTGAAGGCTGCAGTTGAATCCGGTGCCGAGCAGATTATTGTATCTCTGGAATATCTGAAGAACGGCGAGACGGAGCTCAATGGTGTAGAGCTGACCGTTCCCAGCGGAACAAGGTTCTTCGAATTGAACGGCAACTATAAGACATACGAGAACTTCACATTGGATTCTAAAGCAGATGTTACTGTGCTCAATAAGATCAATTTTACTGGTAAGATAAAATGTCCTGTGAAAATCAGTTCTGAAGAGGTCGTTCTCAACCAGTGTACTATTACAGCAGACGGCATTGCATTGGTGCTCAGTGCCGATGTTGCTCATCTGGGTCTGCAGAGCGATGTCACTGTTCGGTCTTCCAATGAGAATACAATGTTGGTCAAGGGTCTCAACCTATATGAAATCAACAAGAATGTTGTTGGCAGACTGATCGTAAAGAATAAGCTGTTGCAGTGCGGCACAACAGAGGGCGATAGCCATCTGTCTTATACGGAATATCAGGAAATTGATCTGGATACGTTCGACAATCTGCTGAATCCCTATAACTTGTATTTTGATGCAAACGGAGGTGCTGTAGATCAAATTTCCAAGATTGTTTATATAGGACAGCCTTATGGTGCATTGCCTGTGCCTACGAAACCGTATTATGCGTTTAAAGGTTGGTATACCGCAGCTGAAGGCGGCACTCTGATTACAGCTGATACTAAGGTAAACACAGATAAAGATCATACTTTGTATGCACACTGGGAGGCGGTTACCGCAACTATCAATTTTAATGCAAACGGTGGTGCTGTAGACCCAACTTCTAAGGTTGTTTATATAGGTCAGGCTATAGGCGAGCTGCCTAAGGCTACGAGGTCAGGTTATATTTTCGATGGTTGGTATACGGCTTTAAGCGGCGGTTCTAAGGTAACTGCTTCTACCGTTATGGGAGAAAATGATATTGTACTATACGCCAGCTGGACCAAGATCGTAGCAACTTCTGCAACGATCAAAACTCCGGCAACTAAAACGGTGTATAATCAGGGCGATACCTTCTCCGCAGCGGGATTGACGTTGACCGTTAAGTACAATGACGGAACGTCGAAGACGGTTACATATACTGATTGTACGATCACCAGCCCGAATATGACAAGTGCCGGTACAAAAACAGTGACGGCAACTTATGAGGGAGTCAGCGTTTCTTACAGCGTTACCGTAAAGGCGTTGACATTGTCGTTGAGCGTGGATACGTCAAACGCAGCATCCGGCATTATCAAGTTGAACGCAACCGCATCTGCGGGAACGGTGACTTGGAAGTCGAGTAATACGGCAGTTGCAACGGTGGATTCCACCGGCAAAGTGACCCTGAAAGATAGTGCGGGTACGGCAACCATTACCGCAACCGCAAAGAACGGAGCTTGTACTGCGGTAGCAACGAAGGAGATAACTGTATCCAATACGAGCGGAACCAAGTATAAGGAAACATCTTCAGCAGATACGTCAACCGTGCTTTATGCAACAAGACCCGAGGGTTATAACACTGCATTGCCCGTAACCGGTACGATACCGGCGTATAGTGTGAACAGTGCTGATATTACTGGGTCTACAAAAGAAACGACTTCCGGTAGAGTTGAGGTCGCTTTCGCAAATAGCGGCATCGACGGTTACGTGTACTATCAGTTCAATTATAATTCCAGTGATTCAAGCGGTAAGGATAACGAGAATAAGATCATTCACTGGAAAGAGGATTGGAGACTGGTGCAGAGCTCTTCACAGAACTTCAAATTCCACACAAGCTTCGGTCGACAGTTCTATAGCTCAGATGATTATATAGAGCATAGAGCGGAAAATAACTGGACGCCGTATTATGCTATTTGGTGGGCATATCAGGACAAACAGGCCGGTCACACCTGGTATGTAGCTTTGGGCATTGAAGGAGCACTTGCGGGCTCTTGGTACAGATTCCCCGTATATAACTACACCAAAACTGTAACGACCTATACTTATTGGTACTACTCTGTGAAATAAATGCTCGTTGCTTAATAATTGAGTTATAGCAGAATAACATGTTAAAAACAAGAACCTATGCGGCTTGCCGCATAGGTTCTTGTTTTTGTTGCAAAGTAAGTCTTTTGCAAAATATTCAATTCGTACTGCCGTTTCGAGATCCTTCTCTTCGCTCGAGGATGGCACGAAACGACAGAGGAACGATCCATTGCGATGGAGCTAAGACGGGAACCTAAACAAGCCGCCCTCTATGAGGGAGGTGGCAAAACCGTAGGTTTTGACGGAAGGAGTTGTCTTCCTGAATTTTCAATTATCCATTGCTTGCGCTTTGCGGGAGACCCTAAAACTCCCCACCCGCTACGCGGGAGCCCCCTCAGGGAGGAGGCCTTGGAGGGCGCCGTCCCCTACGGGAGGGAATCAAGCTTTGCTTTTACTGCTTTCATATCCTCGAGCATATCCGCCTTTTTCTGCGGGTCGCGCAGAAGGGCAGAGGGGTGGTAGACGGCGGTGATGGGTCTGCCGTGCTTTTCAAACCATATGCCGTGCTGTTTCGTTATCATAAAATTCTCGGAGATAAGGCGCTTTGCCGATATCCTGCCGAGGCAGACTATTATCTTGGGGTCGATAAGCTCTATCTGCTTATATAGATGCTCAATGCACGCATCCTCCTCTTCGGGAAGCGGGTCGCGGTTGCGCGGAGGACGGCATTTGAGGATATTCGCGATATAAACGCTCTCGCGCGGCAGATCTACGGCAAAAAGATACCTATCGAAAAGCTGACCCGCCGCACCGACGAACGGCACTCCCGTTTCGTCCTCTTGCTGGCCGGGAGCTTCACCGATGAACATAATATCCGCATTTTCGTTTCCCGTGCCGAAAACGAGGTTTTTGCGCGTTTCCCATAAAGGGCAAGCACGGCATTCTTCGCATTTCTCTTTCTGCTTTTTAAGCTCTTCCATAAATGCCTCCTGTGAACAGTTTGTAACATTTTATCACAAGGCGCGAATTGTGTCAAACTTTACTTGATAATCTGCCGGTGTTATGTTAAAATTAAATTGTTAAGAAAACGGGAGGCGTAACCTATGAAGGACAGAAAACTTAGGATATTCCACACTGCGGATATCCATCTTGATACCCCCTTTTCGCGCCTTGACCTCAGAAAGGGCGAGGCAAGACGCAACGATCTGCGCGCCACCTTTACAGCGATGATGCTCTACGTGCGGCGTATGGAGGCGGATATAGCTCTGCTTGCGGGCGATCTTTTTGATGACGGTTCTGCCACAAAGGAGACCGTTGAACTGATGATACGCGAGTTTGAGGGCGCAAAACGCTGTAAGTTCATAATAGCGCCCGGAAATCACGACCCGATAAGATTAGGCTCTGTTTACGCATCAAAAAAATTCCCCGATAACGTTTACATATTCAAAGAAAGCAAGTTCTCAAGGTTCGAATTCCCGGATATGGGATGCGACGTTTACGGCTGGGCATTTACCTCGCCGTCATTGACGGAAAACCTCCTTGCCGGTGCGGAGATCGAACAAAACGGCAGGACTAAGCTTTTGTGCGCTCATTGCGATACGACCTCGCCTATATCGCGCTACTGTCCTGTAAGCGAAGGCGATATCGTGCGTGCAGGCTTTGATTACGCAGCGCTTGGCCACATACATAAAAAGGGCGAGATAAAGCGTGTGGATAACACCGTTTACGGCTACAGCGGAGCACCGGAGGGCAGAAGCTTTGACGAATGCGGTGTGCTCGGCGCTTATATAACCGATATCGGATATAACGGCGAATGTGAGGTAAACTTCGTTCCTTTCTCGCGCCGCCGCTACGAGGTAGCTGAATGCGACCTAACGGGATGTGTTACCGGCGAGGCGGCGGAGGAGCGGGTGGCTGCTACTGTCGCCGCAAACAAATACGGCACAGATACCGTGCTTCGCCTTGTGCTAACGGGTTCCGTTGCGCCCGATCTGCGCTTGGGCGGATTTCCAACGGTTGCGGCAAGGCTGTTTGATTTGGAGATAAAGGACAAAACGAGCCCCACGTTTGACGGTGAGAGGCTTGAGAGGGATATAACCATTCGCGGTGCCCTTTACCGCACGCTTCTGCCCGAGCTTAATTCTGCCGACGAGGAAACGCGTCAGACTGCGGCGGATGCTTTGCGATATGGGTTGGCGGTGTTGGACGGAACCATTCCCCTGCCTTGAAAATTCTTCCGCATACTTCGTTGCAGGCCACAAGGCACGACCTCAGCGTATGAAAATACGCTATCGCCCGTACCTTATGTCCGCGCCTCGTCTGCGAGACAATTTTACGGCGGCAGGAATTATAGTGATGAAACGATCAACGAGAATCGTGGTGGACGGATATGATAATAGAGAAATTACACATAGACAAGTTCGCGGGGCTTTCCGAGCTTAACGTGGAGCTCGGCGCGGGACTTAACATAATAGAGGGAAAAAACGAAAGCGGAAAAAGCACAATCGCCGCTTTTATAAAATTCCTTTTCTACGGTCTTTCCGGGCAAAAAATAAACGGCGAAGAGCTTTCCGAGCGGGAACGCTATCTGCCGTTTGATTCCGCTTTTGCGGGCGGGAGCGCCGTTATAATCAGCGGCGGAAAGCGTTATATCCTTGAACGGCGTCTTGCCGTTTCAACCGGCGGAATACGCGAATCCGTGCGCGATGAGGTCATTCTTATTGATGAAGAGAGCGGAGAAAAGGCGGCAATAGGCAAGGACGCGGGGCAGGTGCTGTTCGGTGTTAATGCCAAAGTATTTGCCGACACGGCATATTTCCGCCAGCTTGCAGATGCCGCACCGAACAGAGGCGAGCTTACCGAGGCAATAGGCAATATTCTGTTCTCGGGAGAAGAGGGTACGGATGCCAAAAAGGCGATGAAGCGCCTTGAGGAGCTTCGCACCGCGCTAAGACACAAAAAAGGCACGGGCGGAGAGCTTGCCGACCTTGAAGCGGAGACCTCCGCGCTCAGGAAGCGCCTTGAAAACGCCAAAGCTTCCAATAAGGCAGTAATAGCCCTTGAAGGCGAGATAAGCGAGCGCACATCGAAGCTGGAGATGCTTGTTTCGCGCGCTGAGAACGCAAAAAAACGGGCAGAGGCGGGCGCGATCTGCCGTAAGCTGGCAATGAGAGCGGAGAAACGCATTTTCGACCAAAAGGCAGATGAGATACGCAAGGCTCTTGAGGAGCTTGCGCCGGGCGGAGTTCTTCCGTCAAGCGAGAGTATCAGCGCCGCGCGTGTTGCCGCTGCGGAGATACCGGTGAAGGAAAACGCCGTTCTTTGTGCAGAAAAGGATCTTAGAAATATAATCAACGAGCTCGATACGCTTCCGCAGTACGATGATATAACCGCTGCTGTAAATTCTCACGGCGGGGTCGATCAGCTCCGTGCACGGGTACATACACTTCTTCGGGGTGCACGGGCGCGTGTTGTGTGGGGACTGGTTTTTCTTATCCCCGGTATTGCCGCGGTAGTTTCTGCATTTATGGGTCTGCTTGCGCCCTATATTACCGTGCTTTACGGTGCGGGCGCGGGGCTTTGCGTATTAGGCATACTTCTTATCCTGCTCTCGGCAGGTAAGAGGGGAAAGGCTCGTTTGATCTGCGAGCTTTTCGGGCACGGATGTACGTACGAGGATTTCTGTGACGGAATTGACCGTTATGAGCGGGATAATGCAGAGCTTTGCCGGCTTGCGGAGAAGAGAAGCGGTGCTGAGGAAAAGCTCACCCTCGCACGCGCTGAGCTTGAGGTTGTGGAGCGCAGTGCCGCCGCATTGCTTTCGGAGCTTGGCTGTAAGAGCGAGGGGGCGTTTGCGGAAAGGCTCAATACTGCCGCCGCGCTTGCGGAGAAAAAGCGCGCTGATGCAGGAGAGCTGAATGCTGCATACAATGCCGCAATGGCCGGATCCGCCGCGGCAGGGCGAGAGGTAGGAGACGAAAGCGACGGAGAGCTTAAAGACCGTCTTGCTGAGCTTGGTATAACGGATGAGAACATAGACGTTGCCGCCGCACGCAAGGAGACGGAATTTTACCGCACTCAGGCAGAGATGCAGGAAAAAGAGATATATGCGCGCAAGATCGCGCTTGCGGAGCACAAGGCGAGATCGGAAGACCCATGCGAGATAGCCGGTAAACTGAGCGAGGCGGTGGCTTCTTATGAGGCAAAAACGAGACAGTTCAACGCAGTTGTTAAGGCAATAGATGCGCTCGGCACTGCCGGGCAGAACCTGCGCGGTGGTGTTGCGCCCTTCCTCTCCGACGGCGCTTGCCGCCGCATGAACACCGCAACGGGCGGAAAATACGCCGGTCTGCGTATAGACGGAGAGCTTTCTGCGGTATATCTGGCGGAAAACGGTGTGCGCAGTCTCGAGCATCTCAGCGCGGGTACGAGAGACCTTGCATATATATCACTGCGCCTTGCGCTTGTTGATTTGCTTTATAAGCGCGAAAAGCCTCCGCTTGTGTTTGATGAGAGCTTTGCGCACCAGGATAAGGACCGCACGGCCCTTGCCTTGAAGCTCCTTTCCTCCGAGGGGGAGCGCGGAATACAGTCGCTGCTCTTTACCTGCCGCAGCTATGAAGCGCAAAGTGCGGAAGTAGGAACTTTCAGGCATATTTTATTGCAGTGAAACTGCATAACTGAAAAATCACGCAAAATATTATTTTTTGCGTGATTTTTTTCTTTTTCTGTGCTATAATTATATTGTAGCCAAGCTACCGTGGGAGTGTATCGCCAAGGGTGTTTGCGGCAGCAGCATCCTCCGACGGACGTTCATCTCTCCGCACTATGGGTCGTATCCGTACTGCCGTGATGATCGTACCGAAGGGGGTGATAGAAAAATGACACTTCAAAGCGTAAAGGCGATGGTCGAGCTGCTGTACCGTACCTCACCCGATATATATGTCAGCGTAAACGTAAGCCATCCGCGGGTGGTGCTTGATAAGGTGCCCGTTACCATTACGGGTGTCTACCCTCACGTTTTCCGCGTTAAGGAAAGGGGAACTCCTACCCCCAAAAGCTACACGGTACAGTATACCGATCTTCTGACTAAACAAGTGACTATTATGTAAAAAAATGCTTGTCTGCAAAAACAGACAAGCATTTTTTTACATAAATATGTTAGTAACGAATATCTCGATGCCGATAAGGATAAGTATAACGCCGCCGAGGATCCCTGCTTTGCCGGCAAGCTTGGTGCCTGCTTTTTTTCCGATAAAGATACCCGCAAAGCAGATAAAGAAGGTAACGATGCCGATAAGCAGGCAAGCGATAAGCGCCTGGATGAAATTGTGGTCTGAAATGGTAAAACCTACCGACAGCGCGTCGATAGACGTTGCGATGCCTTGAACTATAAGTCCTTTGAGACCTACAGCAGGCTTTTCTTCTCCGTCCTCTCCGCCTTTGATGCCTTCAATAAGCATCTTGCCGCCGATGAATCCCAGAAGTATAAGGGCGATCCACGGGATGCATTTTTCAAATACAGCAAAATACTGCGCGACGGTGGATACGCATATCCAACCTATCATCGGCATCGCAAATTGGAAAAGCGAGAATATTCCCGCAATACCGCAGGCTCTGACGTTCTTCATTTTCGGTTCGTTCAAGCCGTTTGCAAGGGAAACGGAGAAAGCGTCCATGGCAAGTCCGATACCGAGAAGAATACTGTTTAAAAAGAAAGTAAGGTTAAACATTTTTACTCCGAATTGATTATTGTAGACCAAGGTAGTTTAGCACATTTTATGTCGGCTTGTCAATGTTTATATCGAAGTTTAGCGGTTGACACGGCAATGAAGATAGTGTAAAATATTTACAAAGCTACGGAGGTGTATTATGGAAAAAATCAGTGTTACCCTTGATCGCATAATTTCGGAGTTTTCCCTGGAGACCTTTTATCTTCCTTGCGATGCTAAGGATATAAAGGTCTATTGCAATGCGGTAAACAGACCCGGACTGCAGATAACGGGATATTACGACCATTTTGAAGAAGAAAGAATTCAGATAATCGGACACGTTGAGCACGATTATCTCGGACATATGAGTGTTGAGGAAAGAGTTTTCCGCCTTAACGAGTTTTTTGCCCACAAGCCGGTTGCGGTAATAGTTTCGACTGACCTTGAGATATTCACCGAGCTTATGAATGCTGCAAAGGAATACGGCGTTCCACTGCTACGCACCTCCAATACCACCACCGCGTTCCTTGCGGCTATGATAGCTTTTCTTGACCTTGCACTTGCGCCGCGTATCACGCGCCACGGCGTACTTGTTGAGGTATACGGCGAGGGTATTCTTATCCTCGGAGACAGCGGTATCGGTAAAAGCGAGTGCGCCATCGAGCTTGTAAAGAGAGGCCACCGGCTTATTGCAGACGATGCCGTTGAGATCAAGCGTGTTTCTGCAAAGACTCTTGTCGGCTCCGCTCCGGAAATTATCCGCCATTACGTTGAGCTTCGCGGTATCGGTATAGTGGACGTTCGCCGCATCTTCGGTATGGGTGCGGTTAAGATGACGGAGAAGATCGACCTTGTTATCAAATTCGAGCATTGGGATCAAAACAAGATGTACGACCGCTTCGGACTTGATAACGAAACGACCGACATCCTCGGAATCAACATTCCCACCATAACCATTCCCGTCCGTCCCGGACGTAACCTTGCCGTTATCCTTGAGATAGCTGCGATGAACAACCGCCAGAAAAAGATGGGATACAATACCGCAGAGGAATTCAATAAGCGGCTTATGGGTATATACGAAGGAACAAGCGAAGACAGATGAATTCAATAAAAAACTGTCTCAAAAGTTTTTGACTTTTGAGACAGTTTTTTGCTGTTTCATTATTTAAGGGTGATCGTATCCCTTTCGCTTATTGCGAATGCACCGCTGTCTGTGTTTTGAGCAAATGCGGCTTCAACTACGTATTCGCCGGGAATCGCCGTGCGCACGAAGTAGGAGAACGAACCCGTGTAGGTCCTGGAAACGAGACCCGCAAGTCCCTTTGCGTTGTTGTAACAGTATAGCCAGCCTTCCATCGTCTGTGCGCTGTTAGAGAGCCACATATAGGAATTCTTTGAGTGGGTGCTGTTTGTTCCGTGGCGCAGGAAACGCGCGCCTGAGGGGATCGTATCGGTTATCTTGAACTGAACGTTGTCCTTATCGCTTACCAGCTTGTAGGTAACGGTTACCTGATAGATGCCGTTTCCTTGAGGTACCACGGTCTTGGATATCTCAAGCTCATCGCTGCGCATATTCTCGCCCGCGGCTTCCTCCGCGCTTGCGATATATCTTGCGTATACGGAAAGTCCGTCAGCTTCGGTTATCTTGAGGCTTTCAAACTCGCTCTTTGTAAGGGTGAGGCGTATGAAGCGTCCCGCCTTCAGTATTTCCGTGTATTCCTCGCCGTTTATGCTGTAACGGAGTGTGCTTTCCGTATTTGCGGGTGCGATGTAGTTGGAAAGGTAGAAGGCGAGCTGCATAGTGTAAAGCTCGGTGCGCGAGGTGTGGGAAAGAAGATAGTTTTTAAGCAGTTCTGCATCCTCTCTTGCGCATACCGATGCGGGGATAAGCGCCGTTGCCGTTAAGGCTATTCTGTTTTCCGTGCTCATAGAAGAGGTGCCGAAGGATGCAAGCGTGCCGTTGTCAGTTACGGTAAACAGCTTTTCTCTGATATCGGAATATATCTCTCTTGCGGCACCGTGATCGCCTATTACGGCAAATGCCGCGGCAAGGATGAGCTTGCTTTCATACGAGAAGCTCTCGCATCCCGATGCAACGTGTGCAAGGTCTGTGAGTATCGGTTCTCCGCATGCAGCAAGACCGAGCAGTGAATATACAAGCTCCTCTTCGGTGCATTTTCCGCCCGCATAGCGGTAGAAGCTTTGCGAGAGCATATCAAGCGTGGTCTTTGTGAGGGCATTCTTACAGCACGCTGCGATAAGCGCGGAAAGCTTTAATTCGCCGGAGGAGTAGGGGAGCAGGGATAGAAATTCGCTGTTAAGATAACGGGAGTTGAGCGTGCTCTTCAGCTTTGCGGTGTCCGAATTCGATCCAACAAATGCCGCAAGCAGATCCTGCGCAACTATCGCTGTTGCTATAGCATCGCTTCTGGTGCTTCCGGTAAATGCAAGTCTTTGGCTAAGCTCCGTAAAAGCTCGCTGTTCGCGGTTTACAAATGTAAGCACGACCGGATATTTCGAGGGTGTTATGGTGTGTATATCGCTTACGTTAAGCAATTTCTCGGTGGCTGCGAGTATCGCGGTCTTGACAACGGAGAACGGATATTCGACGGCATCGCCCGCGCCCTTGGCGGTACAGGTAATGCGGAGCACGTATTCGCCGGCATCAAGCTTGCCGAATGAGAAGTAGGAGAAGTCTCCTGCCTTTGCTTTTGCGGTAAGGCTCTTTATGAGCTTGCCGTCAGCGCCGTAGACAGATGCGAGCGTATCAAACGAGCCGCTCACGTCCTTGCCGTAAACACGTGCACTGCAGGTAATGTCGTCGCCTTCTATATAGCTGTCAAGATATCCTGCGTTGATAAAGAAGGGGAGCGT
>JAZQJQ010000019.1:0-14058 GCA_045541735.1 Eubacteriales bacterium | reverse complement strand
ACAACATCGCCTCCTTTTTGCCTGTTTGTACATTAAATAATTATATCATTGTGCAAAAAAACGTGTCAAGACAAAAAAGGAAAAAACTTTACCGCAATTTTTGAACTTGAAAGCTTGAAATAAGGGTGGTAGAATGTAATTGTAGAAATATTACTATTCTTTAAGGAGACGACATGAGTAAGAAAGCATCAGTTAAGTTTGAAAAGCTTACGATCCCCACGTATCAGCCCGGTGCCCCCGAAAGTCTTCCTATGTTCTTTGAGAAGAAGCCTTATCAGGGAGCAAGCGGACGCCTTTACCCCATCCCCTTTACCACCAAGATCAGTGATGAGAAGAAGGATGTGGTATACAACGGCGCAGTTCTTGAAAACGAGTACATCTATCTTGAGGTGCTTCCCGAGATAGGCGGAAAGATCCAGCGCGCGCTTGATAAGACCACCGGTTACGATTTTGTTTACCATAACAAGGTGATCAAGCCTGCAATGGTTGGAGTTGCAGGTCCTTGGGTATCCGGAGGTATCGAGTTCAACTGGCCTCAGCACCACCGTCCCACTACATATATGCCTCTCGAAGCTAAGATCGAGGAAAAAGAGAATGGCGAAAAGACCGTTTGGGTCGGTGAAGTTGATCCTCTTTACAGAATGAAGGGTATGGCAGGTATCACCATTGTTCCCGGTCGTTCCTACTTCCGCGCAAAAGTTCAGCTTTATAACAGAACCCCCTGCCGCCAACCGGTTATGTGGTGGGCAAATCTCGCAGTTGAGATAAACGACGATTACCGCGTCGTATTCCCGCCGGACGTTGAATACGTTAACGACCATGACCGCCGTGCAGTTCTTGAGTGGCCTATTGCTAAGGGTGTATACCACACTGCCCGCCCCTTCGATTTCGGCGACGGTACCGATATTCACGACCTTTCCGCAGTACGCGTTCCTTCTTCCTATCTTGTATCAAAGGGACAGAGCGATGCAGATTACATCTCCGGCTACGATCACTCAAAGCAGTGCGGTATAGTGACCGTTGCAAACCATCACATCTCCCCCGGTAAGAAGCTCTGGCACTGGGGTAACCATCCCTTCGGTAAGAAGTGGTGCTCCAACCTTACCGATGACGGTTCTACTTACGTTGAGCTTATGACCGGTGTTTACACCGATAACCAGCCTGACTTTACCTGGCTTATGCCCTACGAGACCCGTACCTTCGATCAGTACTGGTATCCCGTACGCGATATCGGAGAGGTAAAGAACGCTACCATTGATGCCGCTATCAACGTTGAGGAGCGCGATGGCAAGATCTACGTAGGTCTTTACGCCACCGGCGACTTCAAGAACGGCAGAATAATTCTCAAGGAAGGCGATAAGATCCTCCTTGATGAGAGAGTTGACTGCTCTCCCGAGAAGACTTATCAGACTCTTGTTGATGCAAACGGTGTTGACTTCACTAAGGTAAGCGCAAGCTACACCGATGCTGAAGGCAACGAGCTTGTAGGATACAAGTACTATCAGCGCGGCAACAAGAAGCCCATCGAGGTCCGTAAGCCTGCACTTCCTCCCAAGGAGATAAAGACTGTTGAGGAGCTCTTTATTAACGGTAAGCACCTCGAGCAGTACAGGCATTTTGCGTACCAGCCTGAGGATTACTACCTTGAGGCACTTTCCCGCGATCCCGGTGATTCCCGCTGCAATACCGCACTTGCCGGTATGATGCTTAACCGCGGACTCTTTGAGAAGGCTATCGAGTATGCCGATAAGGCCATCGAACGTCTTACCCTCCGCAACGATAACCCCGATGATACCGAGGCTCTTTACATCAAGGGAATCGCACTTCGTTTCCTTGGCCGTGACGATGAGGCATACGATGCTATCTACCGTGCCGTTTGGAGCTACAAGTATATGTCCGCCGGCTACTATGCTCTCGCGGAGATAGACGTTAAGCGCGGTAATATCGAGCTTGCTATCGAGCATCTCGACGTATCTCTTTCCGTAAATACTATGAACCTCAACGCTCTCCGTCTCAAGAGCAAGCTTACCGGCGACGCTGAGATCGAGAAGAGGATCGCAGAGCTTGATCCCCTCTTTGACGCTGAACCCGATAAGCATGAGTACTTTATCGACCGTGCTATCGATTACATGCGCGCAGGTCTGAAGGCAGATGCGCTCAAAGAGCTTGATAAGGCAGATCAGACCAAGCCCGAGGTGCTTTACCATAAGGCATTCATCACCGGCGACAGAAGCTATGCCGAGGCTGCAGAAAAGCTTGACTGGGCACTTTGTTTCCCCGCACGTCTTGACGATATCGCAGTACTCAAGTTTGCTGACACCGCAATGGCTAAGTACTATCTCGGATGTCTTTATTACGACCGTTTCCGTTACGATGATGCCATCGAAATGTGGGAGGCTGCAGTTGCCGCAATTCCTACTCTCGCTCCCGCTTGGCGTAACCTCGGTCTTGCTTACTACGATAAAAAGCACGATTATGATAAGGCACTTAACGCCCTTCAGAACGCTCTTGATAACGCACCCACTCAGTCCCGTATCTTCTATGAGCTTTGCCAGCTGAAGAAGAACGGCGGCAAGTCCCTTGAAGAGAGACTAGAACTCCACAATAAGTATCCCGAGCTTTCTGCGGACAGAGACGACTGCACCCTTGACAAGTCCATCATCCTTACTCAGCTTGGAAGACTTGACGAGGCTCGCGACATTCTTCTTGATCACCGTTTCCACACCTATGAGGGCGGCGAGGGTAACCTTACCCGTCACCATGCATGGCTCTATACCCTCCGCGGTTTTGAGGAACTGAAAAAGGGCAATGCCGCTGCAGCTCTTGCGGAGTTTGAGAAGGGTTACACTTTCCCGCTTTGCTACGGCGAGGAGAAGAATTACTTCGCACAGGAATCTCACCTCAACTACGGTGCCGCTGTTGCCGCTAAGGCATGCGGAAACGAGACAAAGTACGCAGAGTACCTTGCAGAGGCTGAGATCGATCACGCTGCCCCCACTGAGATATCTTACTTCCGCGCTCTTGCTTATATCGCAGACGGAAAGAAGGATGAGGCTGAGGCGCTTCTCCGTGAGATGATCGCCAACGGTGAAAAGGAGATCGCAGACAAGGATATCCCTGCTTATTACGGTGTAGGTTCTCCTTGCCCCTGCCCCTTTGAGTACAACTTTGACGAGCGCCACGTTGTAAAAGGAAGCATTCTCAAGGCATTCGGATATCTCGGACTTGGTGATAAAGCCAAGGCTGCTGAGGCGGTAAAGGATGCTGAAAAGCTTGATCCCACTAACTTTGCGGCTTACGTATTCCATAAGTTTGTCGACTGAGGAAAACGGTATGAAAAGACTGCTATCGTTTTTACTGCTCGCAACATTCGTTCTTCCGCTTTGCGGCTGTTCAGGTAACTTACCGCAGGTAACTACCGATCCCGTAAATAACACAGAGGAGCCCGCAGGCACAGAGCCTGCGGGCACCTCCGCGGTAACGGACCCGGTAACTGAGCCTATTACAGAGCCTATAACCGAGCCCGTGACGGAGGAGCCTCTGCCCGAGATGCCGTCCTTGCTCCGCATTACCTGCGTGGGCGATAGCATTACTTACGGTGTCGGAGCTTCTAACAGAACGAAGACCTCGTATCCTGCAATGCTTCAGACGAAGCTTACCGCGTTGCATCCCGATAAAAAATTTGCGGTTGTAAACTGCGGCAGGAGCAGAGCGTATGCTATAAACAACTCGGAGATGACGTATAAGTACGCAAGCGACCAGAGCATTGCGTACACCGCAGCTCCCGAGTTTGCCACAAGCCTCAAGTCAAGACCGGACATCGTGCTTATTATGCTCGGTGCAAACGATGCGTACACAGCTTCTCAGAATACCGATGTAAGTAAAAAGTTTACCGAGTCGCTTGAAAAACTTGTGAAAACGTACCGCGCTCTTGATACTACTCCGGAGGTATATCTGCTTATCTGTACCGACCGCTTTGATACGGCACAGAGGAGAAATGATCTTAAAAATATCATTATCCCTGCGATCAATGACGTTGCAAAACGGCTTGAATGCCCCGTTATAGATATGTACACTCTTTCTACCGAGTCTGCTGCTGCATTGTTTAACACTGCCTCCTCCCAGCGTAAGCTGGGAAAGACGGAGGATTATAACGATTCCGTGCACCCGGGCGATAGGATATACGATCTGATGGCAGAGGAAGCCGCTAATGTTATTTCAAATTCTTACAAAAAATAAACAATTCAGGAGGATAGCAATGAAAAGACTTATTTGCCTTGTTCTTATTGCGTTGATGCTTATTCCCGCGATCGTCTCCTGCGGCGAAAGCAAGCCGCCGGTTACGGGCGATACCACTCCTGCGCTTACAGACCCCTCCGTTACAGACCCCACTGTTACTACCGAGGCTCCCGAAACTCCGGATATTCCCGAGGGAGCTTATTATGACGGTTATACCTTTACCGTACTCGTTACCGGAAACTTCAACAACAATGATTTCCAGAGCGATGGACTCGGAACTGACGTTGTAAGCGATGCTGTATATCGTAAGAACGCCGCTGTAGAAGCACAGCTCGGTATTATTATCGAGAACGTTGATAAGATCGCGTTCGGCTCCTCCGGCGGTTCAGGCACGGGATATACCGAGATGAAGAAGCTCTATGATGCTGCATCCTTTGACTATGATATCGCAATGATCGGTACTTACGATGTGTCCACTCTTGCTCAGAACGGATACATTGCGAACCTCAAGAATGTTCCTTATATCGATACCACTCGCTCTTGGTGGGATCAGAAGGCAAACCGCGATCTTACAATAGCAGGTAAGCTTTATTTCACCACCGGAGACATCAGTCTTACGGATAATATCATCACCCACTGCATAATGTTCAATAAGGGTATTCTTGCAAACGGAGCTGACCTGCTTGATCCCTATCAGCTCGTGAGAGAGAATAAGTGGACTTATGATACTTTTGCCGCCGAGGTAAAAAAGGTGGGCGAGGACCTGAACGGTGACGATAAGATGGATATTGATGACCGCTACGGTCTTATGACCTGGAGCGATGCGGCTCTCGCGGTTCTCAACTCCTCTCTTTCCCGTATATGCACCGTAAATGATGATGGAAAGATAGAGCTTACATTGAATACCGAAACTGCTCTTTCTGTTCTTGAAAAGTATGGCGAGATCCATAACACCGATAATTGCTTCAATTATCAGACGTATAACACCACGTCTTCTTCTTGGGACCCCAACCGTATCAAGGTGTTTGATGAAGACCTTGCATACTATTATATGACTACCTTTAACACGGTTCCCAAGCACCGTGATAAGGATACCGATTTCGGTATACTGCCTTTCCCAAAGCTTGATGCAAATCAGGAAGATTACGGCCACCTCGTATCCGCATACCACTGCCAGTTCCTTTGCGTTCCTTATTTCTCTGAAGATATTGAACGTACCGGAGTTATTACCGAGGTGCTTGCATGGACGTCTCAGAGCATACTTACCCCTGCATATTATGAGAAGACACTTGTCGGAAGCGTTATCCGCGACGAGGAGAGCGCGGAGATGCTGGATATCATTTTCGCAAGCCGAGTATTTGACGTTGGTGCATACTTCAAGATCGGTAACTATACCGGAAACATTCCCTCACTTGTAAACAACAACAAGATAGGCACGTTCGCTTCTACCGTTCAGCAGACCAGCCGTTCCGCGACTGTTCAGCTGAACAACATCAATAAGCAGTTTGCAAAGGCAGAGAACTGATATAGCAACAGATCAGCTTGTGAATGATCGGCCGTAACAGTATCTCGAAAGTATTGTGCCCGAAAGGTCACACGCAGACTAAAAGGGCTGTAAAAAGTTTTACAGCCCTTTATCATATGAGGAAAATGATGAAGCCTAATATAGTTTTTGTCATGACGGACCAGCATCGTGCCGATCTCAGGCGCGGATGCGGATATGCACTGGATACAATGCCGTATCTGGATAGTTTTGCTGCAAAAGGATTTGATATGCGCCGAGCTTACACATCCAATCCTGTTTGTGTCCCTGCAAGGGTAAGTATGTTTACCGGACGTTATCCATCTGCCCATAAGGCACGCACTAATCACAATTTGTGTGACGTTATTAGGGGAGACGACCTTCTTGACGTACTGAAGAGGGCGGGTTATACACTTGCTTTGTGTGGAAAAAATCACACTTACAGAAAGGTCAGTGATTTTGATTACGTTAAGGCAACGGGTCACTTAGGTACGGCGGATGACGGCACTTTTTCCGATCAGCAAAAAGAATTCGAAGCCTTTCTTTCCGCTTCCAAGCATATGGAAAGTGATATTCCTTCACCGGGTACGGTCGAAAATCAGCATCCTTACAGAAACGTAAGTGCAGCATTCGATTTTTTGGATAATCATAGGGGAAGTGAACCGTTCTTTTTATGGCTCTCATTTGCGGAACCGCACAATCCTTATCAGGTTCCGGCACCGTACTTTGATATGTTCCCGCCGGAATCGCTTCCGCCTCTCTCCTGCGGAGCGGAAACCTGCTCTGTAAAGGGAGAGGATTACGTTTGGGAGAGAAATGCGTGGGAACGTGTTCTCGGTCCTGAGGCGGACAAGCGCATTCAGCGAGTCAGATCCAATTATCACGGAATGCTGCGTCTTATCGACGATCAGTTTAAAAGATTTATTTACGGTTTGGAGGAGCGCGGACTGCGCGATAACACCGTTGTAGTATTTTTATCGGATCACGGCGATTTTGCGGGAGAATACGGACTTATCCGCAAAGGCGTTGGTCTTCCGGAGGTGCTTTGCCGCATAAATATGATGTGGCAAGGGCCGGGAATTATCCGCAGATGCGATGAAGAGCACTGTGTAAGCATTGTAGATATCCTTCCGACGGTTTGCGAGCTGTGCGGAGAAGATATTCCGTTTGGCTGTCAAGGCAGAAGTCTTGTTTCTCTCTTGCGTGATGAGAAGATACCTGAAAAAGAGTTTGCTACCGCATATTGTGAGTTCGGTCACGGCGGGCTCTATTGGAATGAGAGCGACAGACTTTCGGTAACTGACGATAGATGCATCACGGACGGGACCACTTTTGCTTGTATCAGCTCGTGGACTTCAGGTGGTCAGCTGCGCTCTCTGCGCAAAGGTAATTTAAAGATCATTATGGATATGATGGGAAGAGGGCAGTTATACGATCTTTCGGTTGATCCTTATGAGGTAAACGATCTGTGGGATAACGCGGATTACGCGGTAAGCAAAGCTGATATGTTGAGTGAGCTGTGCGCCGCGATCCTTCGCTCCGATGATCCGATACCCGCTCCTCACAACAGATACCGCACAAAGCGCCACCCCCGTGGATATTGGTTTGATGAGGATTATATTTCCGATGACCCGGGAGTTCCCAATGACTGTATATGTGATTATTTGCGCGGAAAGATAAAGGTTAAATAAATACGACGGGGATGTAAAGGTGTTCTTTAAATCCCCTCATTTTACAAAAAGATAGGGGGGAAGAAACTCAATTTCTTTCCCCCGTTGATATTATCAGAAGTTATTTTTGTATCTCAGCGGTACCGATTTCCTGCGCTCCTGCCAGGCGTCCGCCGTACCCGAAGCCGTTTGCGTCGGTATTTTCAAGCTTAGCTCCCGAACAAAGCTTGTAGATGCCTGTCTTGAGGTAGGGCGAGGAGATAAGAGCATCGGTAAAAGCACGCTTTGAATGGAAGGATATAATATAATTATCTTTGCTGTCGCAAAGGTAAAGGGATGTGTCTGCATTCTGCTTATCAAACGTGCACTGCACAGCAGGCTGCAGTGCAGTGTCGTGCGCGCTTACCGATACGTTGCCGAGAGCCACTAAGTGACCGCCCGCTATAGCGATATACGGAGAGTTGATGACCGGTACGCTTTCGTTTGCGGGAGGATTTATAAGCACCGTGCCGCCGGAAACGAGCAGTGTGTCCGCAGTGCTTACTGCGCTGGATCCTGTATCCGTGATAACGTATCCGCCGCGAAGCTCCGCGCTTGCGCTTGCGTTGAAACCAAGTTCGGAGCAAATGATGCTTGTTTCGCCGCCATCTATAAGTACGTTTGCAGTACTTATCGCATTAACTGCCTTTGTGACGTAAAGTGCACCGCTCGTCTGAACGTATGCCTTGCCGGCGGATATTGCATCCTCTCCTGATGAGAGTTTAACTGCTCCGCCGCCGATCAGAACACTTCCGTCTGCCTGCAAGCAGATATCAGCTGTATCGGCTATTATCGTGCCGCCGTTGATGATAACGTCAACATCAGCCTTGATCGCCTTGTAGGATTCCGGTTTGCTTGCGTCTGGATTGTTGGGATCGAGAACCTCGGGCTGTTTGTCTGAGGGTTTTAAACTTTCTACGTTATTAACGCTTCCGCCGCCGCATTCGATGCTGAGGTTTCCGCCGTCGATGCGAACAGCGTTTTCTGCCTGAATACCGTCCTTTTCAGCGGTAATATCTACGTTGCCTGCGGAGATGTACACGAAACCTCTGTTTACATCGTTGTTATTATCGGAGCAGATTCCGTCGCTTCCTGCTTCAATGACGAGGCTTCCTCCGCCTATCTTGACACAATCCTTACCGGTGATCGCGTCTTTTTTGCTGCGTACGTTTATTTCTCCGCCCGTTATAACGAGGTCATCCTTGGAGATTATGCCGTGTTTGTTGGTGCCGATAACAGTAAGTTTGCCTTCGCCGTTTATTGCGGTGTCAGCACGGCTGAAAAGGGTCGCATCGATCTCGGAATTGCCGTCGATGATAGTATACTTGTCTCCGTCGACAAGCTTGTTCTCGGTGCCTTTAGCAAGGGTGAAGAATACCTTATCCGCTTGCTTAACGTAAACCGCAGGTGAATCGGGGGAGGATATTTCAGCACCGTTAAGTACTATTTGAACCTTTTGGGTATCAGTGCATTCGATTTTCAGCATACCGGCTGTGTATTTACCCGAAAGAATGTATGTTCCTTCTGCGGTGATCACTATATCGCCGTCAACAACAGCGGCACCGCTGCCGTTTATCTTGGTATTTTCGTTGTCAAGTGTGATCGTGACAGCACCGTTGGTTGAATAGGAGTGCTCTGTATCGCGGGATGAAAAGGTAAAATCAAGCAAAGTCAGATCCGCAAGATCCTTTGTAAGGTCAAGCGTTTTGGGGTGCGGGTCCGCGTTGCCGTTTCCGGCACACGAGATAAGCGAAAAAGTGAGTAGCAGAGCGAGGAATAAAGAAAGCTTTCTCATAGTTCTTCTGTCCTTTCTGCAGCTTCGGAAAGATTGATCTCAAGATTTCCGTTGATGCATCTCAGCGCATCTATAAACTCCTTGGATCGGCTTCTGTCCTTAACGGTTATTATGTAATCGAGCTTGTAAAGGCTGCCCATATTAACGGTTTTAACCTTCATAAGTTTTACAGACGAGGTATATTCCTTGAAAACTTCGTCAAATGCGCTTACGTAAGCAAGATTTTCGGGCACGGTAATCTTAAGCTCAAGCTGATCCTTGCGGATGGGTTTAATAAAGCCGAGAAGAACGGCAACTGCACCGACGATGACAGAGAAAAGAACCGCAACTCCGAGGTATCCTGCGGCGCAGGTGATACCAGCTGTCATACTGAGAAAAATAAACGTAATATCGCTTGCCTTGCCCGGCACAGAGCGGAAACGTATAAGAGAAAATGCGCCCGCAACTGCGATACCCGTACCGATATTGCCGCTGACCATAATGATTACTGTTTCAACAATTGCGGGAAGGAGGATAAGGGAGGCGCAAAAGCTTGGAGTCAGCTTGCCTCTGAGGGATGCGGCAACCGCAACGATGATGCCGCATACAATGGCGGCAACAAGACCGTAAAGATAGTTTTTAATATCGAATACTCCGTTTGAAACTGCTCCAATCAAATCAAACATACTGCGTTTCTCCTGTGTTTATTTTGGATTTTTTCTTTGAAAGCATGTCAATGTATGCTGTTCCGTATTTTGAGAATTTTGAGGGATATATTTTAAGTTCGGATAAAGCATGCGCGAGCGGCAGCGGCATTGCACCGTCGGTCTTTATTTCCATCAGTACTTTGCCGGGTTCGGTTATTACTGTGCCGCTGTCACCGCTTGCGGTGGTAAGATCGTCAAATCGGTATCTGACGTTTCTGTCAAAGGTGATGCGTACCTCATCGTTTTCCTTGAAGTAAAAAGCTTCGCGGTCATATATTATTACTGCTCCCGCGCCGGGACGTCCGTAGTAATTCATCGAATAGTCGATCTCGCGCATTATTTGTGAGTCTTTGGGTCTTGTTCCGTTTTCTATGTAATCAAGTGCTTCGGCATAAGTCATTGACAGTCTGCGCTTGTATACAACACCCTTGTATTTTTTCTTCAGTTCAAAAAAGACCTTGGTATCGGGCCTCGGAACTCCGTAGCTTCGCATTCGCAATTTTTCCTTGTAATCCCTTGCATCGATAGAATTGCGTATGAGAAGAAAGGTCGGCGTATCGAGGTAAATGTTGTAAACCGTACTTTTTCCGTGCGGATCGGGGAAAACGAGCTCACCGATACGTTCGAACAGCGCACTTGCGGCCTCTTCGGTTATGATGTACTTTTTTTCCGTGCGCTTGAAGATGTAGGTGTTTGCCATTTTACCTCCTTTCCTATGAAAAGCATTGCAAAGGGAAATATAATGTGATACAATGCTCTATGCATAATACTATAATATTATACAATAAATATGGGAACAATTCAATAGAAAGTTGAAGGATTTGTCATTGTTTTTTGAGGATTTGAGTAAATGCTTAACGTTGCATGCCGAAAAATATCCCCTTATGACCCCGTGCGACTCTGTGAAATTGCTTTATCAATCTGTCTACGGGTGCGGTCATTTTGTAACTGCGGGTATGGCGGAGGAGAGGCTGAGGGCAGAATTCCGATTGGTAAACCATATAAATACGGGGTTGTTTGAACCGATCTGCAACGGCAGGGCAAGATTGATGCTGAGCGCAATCGGCGAGGATGAAATTCCCCTTGTCGCTCGTATGTTTGCTGCATCGGCAGAGGAGGATGCTTCACTCACGGTTGATGACACGCAATTTGAAAAAGGACTTGATGTTATTCTCTCAATGGCAAAGGACGGGATGCTGCCGTTTTCGGAGAGAGAGGCAAGAGCATATATTCATAGTTATCTTCAGTCGGGCGGCGGTGCCGTAAGCCACAGCGAAGTGTACAGAAATAATTATATGCCTGCATACAGGGTAATGTCACCCTCTGCAATCCGTTCGTACAGCATTGTAAAATCGATAGTAAAAACACTGTCCGAAAAGGGAAGTGCCGTTGTGGCAATTGACGGAATGTGCGCAAGCGGTAAAAGCACCGTTGCGGCTTTTTTGGCAAGTGTCTTTGACTGTAATATAATTCACGTTGACGATTTTTTTCTTCCTTCCGACAAGCGTACAACAGAGCGCCTTTCGGAGGTAGGAGGTAATATGCACAGAGAAAAGCTCGCTTCAGTGCTTCAAGATGCACTTAGGGGGGATTTCTCGTACAGACCTTATCAATGTTGGCGGCAAAAGGAAGGAGAGAGTGTTTATTTTCATAACAAACCGCTTTTGATCGTAGAGGGCAGTTACTCGATGCACCCTGAGTTGCGTGAATATTACGATATCACGGCGTTTTCTAAAATCAGCGCCGAAGAGCAGCTTGCAAGGATAAAAGCGAGAGACCCGGAGCTGGTCGATCGCTTCGTAAAAGAGTGGATCCCCATGGAAGAACGATATTTTGAGGCGATGAATATTTCCGAAATATCGCGTTTTATAATATAATTAAAGAAGGGAGGATGCAATATCGCATCCTCCCTTTGGTGTTATGAAAACTTAGTTTTCTCTCTTTTTGATTACCAATGCTGCAGCTGCAACAAGAACCGCAGCCGCTGCAATTACTACAATAACAGTAGAATCGCCGGTAGCAGGGGTATCCTCGGGGATAGCGGGAGCAACAGTGGTATCAACAGGAGCGTCGGTAACAGGAGCGTCGGTAACAGGAGCATCGGTAGCAGGAGCATCGGTAGCAGGAGCTTCAGTGGTCACGGTCTCTTCAACAGGATCGAAGCAGGTAACTTTGAGGTTGTCAAAAGAAACGATGTTGAGAGAAGAGGTGCCGAGTCCGAGGTTCTCAAGGCGTACACGGAAACCAACGGTACCGGACTGCCACTCGTCCACTACGACCATGTTGTTGTAAAGCTCAGCGCCGGTATCAAGATCAAAGATCTCAAGAGTGAAGGTATCGTCAATAACGGTCAGCTTCATATGTACGCATGCGTTAACGTCGGTGCCTGCAGCGATTACGGAGCCGTTGTAGTTACCACCCCACTGAGTGTAATCCGCATAGCTAGAACGGCCCATTGCGCCGCTCTTTACGTTGTTGGAAAGGAATCCGAGATAGCCTGCAAAGCTGTTGCCGGTGGAAGCGTCAGCCTTGGAGTTATCAACGCGGCATATTATACCGGTTGAGGTCTGAACGTTCTCAAGATCGGCCTCAACAACGTAGTTCTTCCAGTTGGCATCGGTGTTGAGAACAAGGAAAGCGTAGTGCTCGGCCTGATATTCGCCGTCGTGAGCGGTAACGTAAACCTTACCGTCGTTGATTTCCCATATACCGCGGAGCTGTCTGAAATCTGCAAGAGTAGCAGGGTCGGAAAAATCGTTTTCATAAACTACTCTGCCCTCGTCAGCGGCACTTGCGGTAATAGGCATAATGCAAAGCATCATAACAGCTGCTATTGCAAGACAAAGGATCTTCTTAAGCATGATTTGTACCTCCAAAAATTAATATGGTATTCGGTAAATATATGATACAATTTCGTTAATTTAGTGTCAAGACGGATGAGAAGTGGATTTTTACAAAAAAACACTCTTCATTTACAAAAATCAAAATTTAAAAGGGATGCTTCTAATTGAGCATCCCTTGGTTTTTGTTCGATCAAACGTTAAAACGGAACAGCAGAACGTCGCCGTCGTTAACGACGTATTCCTTGCCTTCGCTGCGGTACAGTCCTTTTTCTTTGGCTGCTGCGATGCTGCCCTCGCGGTCAAGATCTTCAAATGCAACGGTCTCTGCGCGAATGAATCCGCGCTCAAAATCCGAGTGTATCTTTCCTGCCGCCTGAGGTGCCTTTGTACCCTTGCGTATCGTCCAGGCGCGTACCTCCTCGGGGCCCGCGGTGAGAAAGCTGATAAGTCCGAGCAGACGGTAACTTGCGATTATCAGCTTGTCAAGACCGCTCTGTGTGATTCCGAGATCGTCGAGGAAGACTTGCTTTTCCTCTTCTTCAAGCTCGGCAAGGTCGGCCTCAACTCCGGCGCAAACGTCGATAAGCTCGGCGCCTTCGTCGGCGGCTATCTTTGAAAGTGCGTTATATCCGGCTCCCTTATCTTCGGCTACAAGCTGATCCTCGCTTACGTTTGCAACGTAAATGGTAGGCTTGAGTGTAAGAAGGGGAGTGTCTGCAAAATACGCAAGCTCGTCCTTGTCAAGACCCGCGGCGCGTGCTGTTTTGCCTTCATCAAGTGCCGCGATGAGTTTTTCGGTAGCGTCAAGCTCTGCTTGCAGAGTTTTATCACCCTTCATCGCCTTGCGGGTTCTGTCGGCTTTTCTTTGAAGAAGCTCAATATCGGAATAGATAAGCTCCATATTGATCGTTTCAACGTCGCGTGCGGGGTCAACGTTACCGTCTACGTGGATGATGTCGCCGTTTTCAAAACAGCGAACAACGTGAAGCACCGCATCTACCTCGCGGATATGGGAAAGGAATTTATTACCGAGACCTTCACCGTCGTGTGCTCCGCGTACAAGTCCGGCGATGTCAACAAATTCGATTATAGCCGGAGTGTACTTTGCGGGGTTGTACATTTCCGCAAGCCTGTCAAGACGTGCATCCGGTACTGCAACCACACCTACGTTAGGCTCGATCGTTGCAAACGGATAGTTTGCGGACAGCGCACCGGCGTTAGTCAGTGCATTGAAAAGCGTGCTTTTTCCTACGTTGGGAAGTCC
>JAZQJQ010000018.1:0-4961 GCA_045541735.1 Eubacteriales bacterium | reverse complement strand
GCCTTCTCCTGTGGGAGAAGGGGGACCGCTTGCGGTGGATGAGGAGTTTTTTATTTTCTACCTCTTCCCTCGGATGCGGTACCACCTTCACCACTGAGAAGGCTGTTTTAGTTGGTGATGTATTTGTGTATTATGTCTTTGAGATTACCTTTGAATGCTCCCGGTATTTTCAGCTTATCCTGTTCAATCCCGTCCAAAAGCAACGAGGAATGCTTTAGTTTTCCATCTAAAGAATCAAACTTATCGGCTATTTCTATACTCTCAGATTCCCATTTTGCCATCAGAGTATCGTTACCGGCTTTTCGGTAGAGACGGGATAGACACGCGGTGGCAAGCGCCATATTAATGTAATTTTTTCCATAGTTACCGTCAGTATAGATGATTTTGTTTAAGTTGACCAGTTGGAGAATTACGTCAATTCTTTCGTTAAGAGGGCGAGATCTATTATATATCCAGTTTTCTCTTATAGTGCAGTTAAGTAAAAACATTATTTCGGATAAGGCGCTTTTGCATGCATGATCAAGCGCTTCTCCCCTGTACAAATAACAGGATAAATAATCACGGCTGTTTTGCATCAATGGCATATCTTGGAGGATTTCTTCAGCATCTTTGATATTTACACCGCTGTTTTCAATTTTGCTCAATCTTATATAATAATTGCACATAATCTTCTTTGCCCACATTCGTATATTGTCTTTTGTGCAATAGTTTTGAATTCGATCATAGATCGATATTACTTCATTTTTAGCTTCAAGTGTCATTTGGTCTGAACCGGATCCCTGTTGAACAATAACATTTAGATATCTAACAAGCAAGCGGTGCTCCGATGGATAAGTCCTGATAGCTTCTTTCATTAAGTTCAGCAATTTTTCAAGCTCATTACTTTGCCAAAGTTCATAATACTTTCTCTCATATTCTTCAACATCTTTTTCAATTTGAAGTCTGTCAAAGTTTAAAAGATTATCAATGCTCACATTAAAAAAAGAGGCGATAACCGGTAACATATAAACATCCGGAACTGTGTCTCCTCGTTCCCACTTACTTACAGCCTGAAAAGACACTCCCAAAAAGTCAGCCAGGTTTTCCTGTGTAAGATTGTGTTCCAAACGAAGCTTTTTGATATTTTCTCCCAAGTTAATTTTCATTTCTGCTCCTATCACAATTGTTCATGTGTTTAATTAGTTCCAATACTTTATTTGAGTATCCCCATTCATTATCGTACCAAGAAACGAGCTTGAAAAAGCGAGGATTAAGTTCCATGCTTGCGGTGGCATCATATATGGAAATCCTTGGGTCTGAGTAAAAATCCGATGATACCACAGCTTCGTCTGTGTATCCCAGAATTCCCGCTAGTTTATTTTCTGACGCTTCTCGCATTATTGCATTTATTTCTTTTAGGGAGGTATCTCGTGAGGTTCTGACAACAAGATCTACAACTGATACATCGATCGTTGGAACGCGATATGACATACCGGTTATTTTCCCTTTTAGTTGCGGGAGGACCAGCGCGCAAGCTTTTGCGGCTCCCGTAGAAGAGGGAATTATATTTACCGATGCGGCTCTTCCGCCGCGCCAGTCTTTGACGGAAACGGAATCGACTGTTGCTTGGGTATTTGTTGCTGAGTGTATTGTCGACATTAATGCTTCCTCTACACCTATGTTATCGCACAATATTTTAAGCAAAGGGGCAACACAGTTGGTCGTACAGGAAGCATTCGATACAATTTTCATATCAGAATTGTATGTATGCGTATTTACTCCGTATACAAAGGTCGGGGTTATATTGTCTTTTGCGGGAGCGGTGATTATTACTTTTTTAGCTCCGCTTTTTAAATGTTCGGAAGCTTTTTCTGTGGTGCAAAAAACACCCGAGGATTCAACAACATAATCAACCCCAAGTTCTCCCCAAGTAATGTCAGCAGGGGACTTGCAATTAAAAACATCTATGTCCTTTTCGTTAATACTTAGTTTGTTATCGTTTGCAGATATGCTTGCATTCAACTGTCCGTGCACCGAGTCGAATTTTAACATATATGCCATATATTCAGCATCAATATAAGGGTCATTTACAGCAACGACATCGATTGCTTCGGTTTGAGCAATTGCGGCACGCAAAACAAGCCTGCCGATCCTTCCAAAGCCGTTTATTCCAATTCTGATCATAATGAATACCGCCTTTCATATTATGCACATATTTTAGTTTACAACATAATGAAAAGCAATAACTTAATAGGGGAAAGCGATTCTAACGATAAGAGAATTATTCAAATAAAAGGACAATAAATGCTTAATTTTTGGGAACTCTGCTTTAATAATGATTTGATCGTATGATATTATCACACCTCATCCGTCACGCTTCGCGTGACACCTTCTCCCGCCGGGGAAGGCCTATCTAAAGCCTCGTTATTTGAATTCAATAAACTCTATTATAGATAGCACTGTTTGTTTTACATAAAGAAAAGACCGCTCAGGCGGTCTTTTATTTATTTAAAATTATTTAAAAATACGGTAATACTCAAATCTTGATATAAGATACCTGCCCATATCGGCAGTAAGAGAAAAGGCGGTCTTGTTAAGGGGCTCGGGGAACTTTTTGTAAAAGCCTGCGGCTTCAAAGCTCAGATTTCCCTCGTATCCGATATCTGCAAGCGCCTTCATCGTTTCCTCCCAGTCAATATTACCTTGAGAGGGGATGATGTGCATATCCTTTGTGCCGTCGTTATCGTGCACGTGCAGGCATTTTACACGGCTTCCCATTGCGCGGATGCCGTCCTGCGGCAAAACTCCGGAGAAGTTAAAATGCCCCGTATCGACACAAGCAACGTATTTATCCTTTCCAAGCTCATCCAGTAATTTGCAGAAGCTTTCCGGCTTTTCCGAAACGGAATATTTGCCCGCATTTTCTATCGCAAGGCAGATGTCGTACTCTTCAAGATACGGGCGAAGTTTTTTGAAGTATTCAACGTTGTAATTGAAAAGCCCCTCGTAATCGCCGTCCTTTGCAAAGTGATGTACCTTGCACGGGTGGGTGACAGCGTACTTAACTCCGAGCAGATAGCAAGTATGAAGCGATTCAACTATCTTTTCATACATACCTTCAAAAATATCTTCGTTATGTAACGCGGAAGCGAAGGGAAGATGTGCCTGATCTACGGTTATGCCCTTATCATTAATGTACTTTCTGAGTTCCGTGTAAAAGCCGTCAGGCTTTTCGGCGGTATAAAGCTCTGCCACGTGCGCGGGATAGTCGATTGCTTGAAAACCGTTTTCGGCACAAAGGTCTACAGTATCCCGTACTCCGTATCTTTCAACGAATCTTGCTAAATTTGTTGATAGCTTCATAATATGCCTCAGGTGTTTTTCATAACTACGGTATCAACACAGTCTGCAACGTGCTCGCAAGCATCGGCGCAATCCTCAAAATGGTCGAATATCTCGCGCCAATAGATCGTCTGAAGCACGTCATCGGTGTAAGTGCCGATGTTGAGTGCCGCCTTGAGGTAGAATGCGTCGCACTCCTCCTCCTTGCTGCCGAGCGCGATGGTGAGCTGATGGAGCTTTGCGGGCTTTTTGAAGTTTACGAATTCGGTAAGCACGTCCTTCATACTCTCGCAGCAGCTGACGATCCGCTTAGCAAAGTCGATGGCATCGGGGTTGATGCTTGTGATACGGTCGATATAGAAGCGCTGAAGCACCTCTTCGATGTTATCGGTTACGTCGTCTATATTTTTGGATATCAAAGCGAGGTCCTCGCGGTCAACGGGGGTAACGAACGCCTTTGCAAGCATATTTGACATTTCGTGGCGCTTAGTATCGGCCTCGTGCTCAATGTTGTGCATTGTCTCAAGCATTGTTTTTATATTATCGTAATTAAAGCTCTCAAGGCATTCTACAAGGTAGTTTGCGGCTTTGAGAGCGCAATCTGCTGCATCGATAAAATTCTGGAAGTACACTTTGTCTGCTTTATTTGACATTTTAATTCTCCTTATATCAGAATATCCACATAAACAGCTTAGTCATTAAAAATCCAATAAGTCCACATCCGGGGAAGGTAAGTATCCAGGTAAGCGCCATTTCCTTAACAACGGCAAAGTTGATGGCGGAGACACGTTTAACCGCGCCAACACCCATTATAGCGGTTGTTTTTGCGTGAGTAGTGGAAACGGGGATGCCGAACACAGAGCTGAATAGCAGGGAGACAGATGCGGCGATATCGGCGGAAAAGCCTTGATATTTTTCAAGCTTTACCATATCCATACCGACAGACTTAATGATCTTTTTGCCGCCGATGGCTGTGCCGAGTCCCATAACAAGGGAGCATAGAAGCATCATCCAATCGGGCGGAACTGCGGCGGCGGGAGCCTGTCCGTTTGCAAGAAAGGCGCAAAGCATTATAACTCCCATAAATTTTTGTCCGTCCTGAGCTCCGTGCATAAAAGCCATGCTTGCGGCGCCAACTATTTGTGCACCTCGGAAAAACGGTTCGGTTTTGGGTCTTTCGACTTTGCTGAAGATTACGGTTACAAGCTTACAAACGACCCATCCGAGTCCGAACCCAAGAAAAACGGAGATAACGATGCCGTAAAGTACCTTTACCCACTCGGCGCCGTTTACACCGGCAAAGCTGCCGTGAAGGGCAATGGCACCGCCGGTAAGACCTGCGATAAGCGCGTGGCTCTCGCTTGTTGGGATCCCGAAGAACCAGGCAAGCGTTGCCCATACGACTATGGCAAATAATGCGGCGGAAAGAGCGACTATCGCTTCATGGCTGTCACTTCCGAAATCCACCATTTTTGTGATCGTTTCAGCAACAGTTGCATTTATCTTTGACATTACAAAAACGCCGAGAAAGTTAAATCCACCCGCCATAATTATTGCGGCGCGTGCAGACATACAGCGCGTAACGACGCAAGTGGCAATAGCGTTCGGTGCGTCTGTCCATCCATTAACAAGTATAACTC
>JAZQJQ010000017.1:0-11611 GCA_045541735.1 Eubacteriales bacterium | reverse complement strand
CAAGACTTATCACACAGCTCTTTGGTGAAAGAATGTACATCTCCAACGCGACCGGTTGTTCCTCCATCTGGGGTGGCTCCGCTCCCGCTACACCTTACACCGTTAACCGCGAGACCAAGAAGGGTCCCGCATGGGCTAACTCCCTCTTCGAGGATAACGCAGAGCACGGTCTTGGTATCTACCTCGGCCAGAAGGCAATTCGCGACAGACTTATCGCAAAGGTAGCTGATATGATGGCTTCCGATAAGGCTTCTGCTGAATTCAAGGCTGCTGCAGAGCAGTTTATAGCAACCAAGGAAGACGGCAAGGCAAACGACGCTGCAACCAAGGCTCTTATCGTTGAGCTTGAAAAGGCTGCAGAGGCAGGCTGCCCCGTAGCTCCCGAAGTGCTTGCAGAAAAGGATTACCTCTCCAAGAAGTCCGTATGGATCTTCGGTGGTGACGGTTGGGCATACGACATCGGCTTCGGCGGTCTTGACCACGTTATCGCTTCCGGCGAGGACGTAAACATTATGGTATTCGATACCGAGGTTTACTCCAACACCGGCGGACAGGCTTCCAAGGCTTCCAACATCGGTCAGGTTGCTAAGTTCGCAGCAGCAGGTAAGCCTATCTCCAAGAAGGACCTTGCAGCTATCGCAATGTCTTACGGTTACGTATACGTTGCACAGATCGCTATGGGTGCTGATATGGATCAGACCATCAAGGCTCTTACTGAGGCTGAGGCATATCACGGACCTTCCATCGTTATCGGCTACGCACCCTGCGAGATGCACGGTGTTAAGGGCGGTATGACCAATTGCCAGGGCGAGATGAAGCGCGCAGTTGACTGCGGTTACTGGCAGATGTTCAGATACAACCCCGCTGCAAAGGCTGAGGGCAAGAACCCCTTCACCCTTGATTCCAAGGAGCCTCAGGCAGATTACGTTGACTTCATTAAGTCCGAGACCCGTTACTCCAGCCTTGTTCAGCAGTTCCCCGACAGAGCAGAGGCTCTCTTCGACAAGGCAAGCGATGCCGCTAAGGCTAAGTACGAGCACCTCACTAAGCTCTCTAAGCTTTACGAGTAATCCGTACGATCGAATAGCATAATAAAATGCAGTTGCGCGGAAGCGCAACGGCATTTTTGTCGTTTTAGATGGCAAATAAGGCGAAAAATAAACTTAAATTGTTCAATTATCGGTAAGTATTGAAATATCTGTGATTAAGTTATATAATTACTATGTATAGCTGTATCCAATTTTAAACGTTCATATATGGGGAGATCGTTATGAAAAAGATCATTGCTTTGTTACTTTGCGTGGTTCTCGCATTTTCTTCCGTTCCGTTCGGTGTGCTTGCCGAAGAGGGAACTGCGGGTGGGAATACCGTTGCAGTTGTGTACCTGAACGGCACTGCCGGCGCCGACACAAACGACGGCAAGACTACAGCAACAGCTGTTGCTACGCTGGGAAAAGCAATTGAAGTGGCGAATAACTATACAACATCTGCAGAGGTTGTGGTTGTTGTTACCGGCGAAACTGCTCTCGGTGATCGTAGAGATTACATTCTCCCGGAGAACAATGCTAAGATCACTGTTACCTCGAAACATGACGGAACAGATTACAGTGCAAGCGGTGCTTGCCTCGTTACATATGACCAGAATGTTTCCACAGTATATTTCAACGGTGATTTTGCATTTGAGTACGTCATCATAAACGTTACCAACACAAATTCAATTTTCTGTATGCAGTACAACGACCTTACCATAGGTGAAGGTGTCGTTACGGTGGGTGTTGATTCTACAAAAGCCACAAGCTTCCCGATACTTCTTGCGGGCTGTAACACCACTAGCAAGGTTGCATACGACAAGGCAACTACCCCCACCACATTCACAAACGACGTAAACATTGCAGTTAATTCCGGTACTTGGGCATACATACGCGGCGGCGACAGAGATTCCTTCTCCACCTACGACGGCAATATGACCATTGATATCAACGGCGGTAAATTCCTTTGCCCCGTTACTTCCGATACCGGTCACTACACCAGCGGAAACTTCAACTGCGCTACCGGTAAGTGCAGCTACGGTAAAAATGCCAAGATAGTTATGAACCTTAATGGCGGCGAGATGAATTCTCTTGCCGGTTGTGCATATGTAGGCAGCGGCAGCGGACATACCAGCGCTGCAGATATTACGATCAACATAAACGACGGAGCTACACTTACTAACAAGTTCGTTGCCGTTCAGTCTACAAACACAGTATTTAACGGTAAGCTTACAGTTAACGTATTCGGCGGCGATCTTTCCATGCTTGTAGAATCTAAGCTTACGAACGCGTCGGTTGCAAACGGCGGAACCGGTACCGTTACTGTGAACTATTACCCGGATGACACGTCTTCTGCTGCGGCATTCAAAGCGCTCAAGGACGTATGTCTTGACGATACCGACGTTATTTACGGAGAGCTTAAAGCAGAGCTCAACCCCGTTGTGTACGTTAAGGACGGAGGCACGGGTGACGGATCTTCTCCCAAAAAAGCATTGGGTACCCTTATGGATGCGTACAACGTACTTGACCTTTCCAAGGATTGCACCATAGTCATCTGCGGACCTTACACCCAGACTGCACATTTTGATTCTTGGCTGGAGTATACCGGCAAGGTCACCATTACTTCCGTATACGGAGGCGTTGACTACCGCACTGCCGCGGATGCGGAGTACGTTGTAAACGGCGGATACAGATTTTTCCTCTACGGCGATACGAGTTTTGACAATATAAACGTCCGTCTCAAGGGTAATTTCTGGTTTTTGATCGCTCAGTGCAACGCCCTTTACGTTGGCGAAGGCTTTGAGGCTGCTTTTGACGGCTCTACCGACGGTTCATCCTTTGCCAAAGGACTGAGTGTTCTGGGCGGATTCCAGAACGGTTCGGGTCTTGCTTCCGATAATCTTGATTGCGATAAGCCGAGCAATATTACCATTCTTTCCGGAAGTAATTGGGTTATCACTCCTTACAACCGTCAGCTTGCCGAAGGAAACCACAGCGGCAAGGCAACGGTCATTATCGGCGGCGATGCCGAAGTTGGAGCATTATACTATACTTCCGTTAACAGACCTGCCGTAACGTGCGGAGACGTGGAGATAACCGTTCGGGACAGCGCAAGCATCAGATACGTTCTTGCTTCTCCCGATGCTAACAATGGGCTTGATCCGATCTCCGTTAACAGTCTTACCGTTAACTGGCTTGGCGGTAACATTTTGGCAGCTTCTTTAACAGATGCAACTGCAAATCCCTCGTTCACTGCCGAAAATACAGCTGCTATAGTAAACGGTTCCACCCTCAATTATACGGCAGGCGCGGCTGAAAAGGCTTCTTTTGCTGCGATATCTGCACTTTTTGATAATTTAAACCTTGTTGCAGCGCCCCCGTCTGAGGATGATGGAATAACCGCCTCCGGAGAGTGCGGTGTTGACGGCAATAACCTCACATGGACCTTGTACGACACAGGCGAGCTTGCCATTGCGGGAACTGGAGCAATGCTCAATTGGGCAGCCAAGGTTAACGCTCCTTGGTTTAAATACCGTGCATTCATCACAAAAGTAACGGTCGCCGAAGGCATAACAAGCATAGGCAACTATGCCTTCAACTCCTGCCCTGCCATAACAAGCATAGATATTCCCGCAAGCGTTGCTTCAATTGGTCCTGATTCCTTTAGAAGTTGTACAGGGCTGACAGCTATAAACGTTAATGAAGAGAATACGGCATATACCGATATAGACGGTATTCTTTATTCAAAAGACGTTACAAAATTGTTAGTATATCCTGCCGGAAAGACTGCAACGGTTTACACGCTTCCCGCAACTGTCTCATCCTTTACCGGATATGCGTTCTATAAGTGCTCTGCTATTACAGAGTTCACCGTAGAGGAAGGTAATACTGCTTTCGTTGCCGTTGACGGAGTTATCTACAGCATAGATAAAACAAAACTCGTTGTTTATCCTACCGGAAACCGCGCAACTTCATTTGATATTCCTTCCGGTGTTACAAGTATTGGTTCCTATGCCTTTTACGGTAATAGTTATTTGACGTCTGTAACTGTTCCTATGGGAGTGCAGACGGTGGGCAGTTATGCATTTGCGTGCTGTACCGCGCTTAAAGGTATTGAGCTCCCCGAGGGACTTACTACCATTGACCGCGATGCATTCAACACCTGCAATGCACTTACTTCTGTAAAGCTTCCTGACAGCCTGACAAGTGTGGGTGGAGCGGCGTTTTATTATTGTAACTCGCTCACTGAAATAACTCTTCCGAAAAACCTCAGATCCATCAGCGGAGAAATATTCTATTTGTGCAGCAAACTCACTACCGTGAACGTGTACAACAAGGATATGATCTTTGGCGCCTCTGCTTTCGATAAAAAATCCGGCGCGCTGACCATCTGTGGATACAGCGGAAGCACAGCAGAGACTTATGCGAACAGTAAAGGTTACATTTTCGTTTGCTTCGACCGTCCCGTTATTGCATCGGGCACCTGCGGTGCGGAGGGGGACAACCTAACTTGGACTCTATATGATGACGGTGAGCTTGTAATCAGCGGCACCGGCAAGATGAAGACCTTTATGCCATCGACATCAAACGCTGCACCCTGGTACTCTTGGCGTTCTTCCATCAAATCCGTTATTATCAAAGAAGGCGTTACTTCTATCGGCGCGTATGCCTTTAATGCATCTACAAATATAGAAACCATCAGTATTCCCGCGAGCGTTACGACGATTGCTTCTACTTTCGTATTCGGAGCAAGTAATTTAACCTCTATAGAGGTAGCTGCAGTACACACCGTGTATTCTTCGGTTGACGGAATTCTGTTCAACGCGGACAAGACAAAGCTTGTACGTTATCCTGCAGGAAAAACGGATACGAGCTACACCGTTCCTTCAACTGTAAAGTCAATCGAAAATTACGCATTTAATTACGCAAAAAAACTGACTGAGATAACGATCCCCGAGGGCGTATTAAGCATAGGCAGCTACGCATTCCAGAACTGCAGCTCGATTTCGCAGTTTGACCTTCCCGACAGTCTGACAAGTATTGGTATTTATGCGTTTATGGGTTGTTCCAATCTGGCGAAAATGGTCATTCCCAAGAATGTGCGTTCAATTGGGAACGGTGCTTTCCAAACCTGCAAACTTATTTCTGCATTTGCAGTGGATGCTGAAAATGCGTATTACGCAAGTGTTGACGGCGTTCTGTTTAATGCAAACAAAACAACGCTTATTGCATATCCTCCGGCAAAGATTGCAACCGAATACGTTGTTCCCGATACGGTTACGGCGATATCCAATAGTTATGCATTTGCGTACAGCACAAATCTGGTAACTGTAAAATTGCCCGACACGTTGAAGACCATCGCTCTTGGAGCATTCCAGAACTGTACCTCACTTACAAGCATAAATCTGCCGTCCGGCTTGACAACAATTAACAATTCGCTGTTCTCCGGATGCAGGGCACTTGCTGGAATTGTAATTCCCGAGGGCGTAACGTCTGTCGGAAGCCGTGCATTTGGTAATTGCACCTCGCTTGCAAGCGTAAGTCTGCCGAGCACCTTGACTGCGATCAACACCGGTGCATTCTACGGTTGTTCGGCATTGACCGAGATAAATATCTCTAAGAACGTAGCTAATATAGGCGCGACCGCATTCCAGAATTGCACCGCACTTGTAAAAGTTACCATTCGCAATGCAAACGCAACAATAAACGCTAATGTATTTAGCAGTACTGCTGACGAGCTTGTGCTACACGGCTATGAGGGAAGTACAACTCAGGCATATGCAACCGAGCACGGAAACACCTTTGTTGCATTGCCCGTTTACGTTATAGCATCCGGCAGCTGCGGTTCTGATGGCGATAACCTCACCTGGACACTTTACGATAGCGGCGAGCTTGTTTTAAGCGGAACCGGTGCAATGGCGGATTGGGTACGTCACGAGTATTCGCCTTGGTACGGTTATGCTTCCGATATCAGGAAGGTTACTTTGCCCGATGGATTGACAAGTATAGGTGATTACGCATTCTTTGAATGCAAGAACATTTCCGAGATCAATATTCCTGCAAGTGTAACAAATATTGCAGTCGACGCTTTCAGAGCGTGCACAGCGCTTAAATCCATCAACGTTGACGAGAGCAATACGGTATACACAGACGTAAACGGAATCCTTTATTCCAAGGATATGACAAAGCTGTTTGTATATCCTTCCGGAAAAACGGAAACAACGTATACTCTTCCTGCTACAGTAACAGATTTTAACGGATATGCGTTCTATAAGAACCGTGCCCTTACCGCATTTGCGGTAGAGGATGGCAACACCAAATACGTTGCCGCAGGCGGTGTTATCTATACCGCTGATATGACAAAAATAGTTGCATATCCCGCAAAAAAGACCGGTTACACGTTCACTGTGCCGAATACGGTAACAGCTATCGGCGCTTACGCGTTCTATGAGAACACCTCGCTTACGTCGATAGAGCTCCCCTCCGGTCTTGAGACAATAGAGCAGTATGCATTTGCGCGTTGTACCTCGCTCCTCTATATAAACATGCCCGAAGGCTTGCTGACTATAGAGCGCGATGCTTTCAATACCTGTACCGCGCTTACAACAGTTACAATACCCAAAACGGTAACAAGCCTCGGTAACTCGGTATTCTATTACTGCAAGAATCTTACAAGCATTGAGATACCCGCAAACGTTCTGTCTGTCGGTAATTCGGCGTTTAATCTGTGCAGCAAGCTCACGTCCGCAACCATCCATAATAAGACGGTAACTATGGGTGAGGATGTGTTTGAGAGCACCGCTGAAGGATTTACGATCTACGGATATGAGGGCTCTACTGCGCAGACCTATGCAAACCAGAACGAACATAGTTTTGTTGGGCTGTCTGGATACTTAGCCTCCGGAGAGTGCGGTGCAAACGGCAACAATCTCACCTGGAAGCTTTACAACAACGGCGAGCTTGTTATAAGCGGCACCGGAAAAATGATGGATTATGACATCAACTACGTAAAAGCACCTTGGTACAGTTATGCAGCTCATATTACTAAGCTTACCATCAATAGCGGTGTAACGAGCATAGGCCACGATGCTTTCTATGGACTCAATGTGTTAACGCACGTTGATATTCCGGAAACCGTAACCTCTATAGGTGGATGGGCATTCTGGCGCTGTGGTTTTACATCTGTTTCGCTTCCTTCCGGTTTACAGTCTATCGGCGAGGCGGCATTCCAGATGTCCGATATCACAAGCATCACCATTCCCGCCTCCGTAACCTTTATCGATTATAGAGCGTTCGGCGCCTGCAACCTTCTCACTCAAATCGACGTTGCCGACGGAAACGCATATTACAAGTCCGTAAACGGTATTCTGTATTCCAAGGATATGAAGGAATTGCACACGTATCCTTGCGGAAAGACGGATGAAAGTTTCGCTGTTCCCGCTGGAGTTGAAAGCATAGCCGATTATGCATTATGGGAGCACTATACGATCAAGTCGGTAATGCTGCCTGCAAGCTTGAGCGGCATTGGTGGCTTTGTGTTTTGCGGTTGTACCGCACTTACCGCAATTGAAGTAGCAGAGGGTAATACAGCATACGTGGACGTAGACGGAGTACTGTTTACAAAGGATATGAAGACGTTAGTGGCATATCCTGCAGGTAATGCTGCAACAAGCTATAAGATACCCGAGGGTGTAACGAGTATCGGTCACAGGGCTTTTATTGAATGCACATCGCTTACAAGCATAGAAATACCTGCGGGGTTAACGAGTATCGGTAACTTTGCGTTTCAGGAGTGCTATTCTCTCAGAAGCGTAACAGTATATAACAAAAATACAACTTTTGATCCCGGTGTGTTCAATTATTGTGCCGATGACCTTACCATCTACGGAGCCGAGGGAAGTACGGCGCAGACCTTTGCGGCTGATAACGGCATCAACTTCGTTGTTATTGAAGTTCCGCTTGTGGTGGTAGCATCCGGAAATTGCGGTTCTGATGGCGATAACCTCACCTGGACTCTTTACGATAACGGTGAGCTTGTTATTGAAGGCACCGGCGCGATGAAGGATTGGAGTGTTTTCGGCCCTTATGCTCCTTGGCGTTCTTACCGCTCTCAGATAACTACACTTACTATTTCAAACGGTATCACCTATATTGGTAAGGCGGCATTCTACGGCCTATTCAGAATCACGAGCGTTGTTGTCCCCGGAAGTGTAAAGACCATAGGTGGTAATGCATTCTGCTCTTGCTCAGCCCTTAAAAGCATAGATCTTCCCGAAGGACTCGAAACCATAGAGCTTCTTGCCTTCCAGGCTTGTGTTTCTCTTAACCGGTTTACAATACCTGCTTCTGTTAAAAACGTTGTTACCGGAGCCTTCTTGGGTTGTTCATCTATTACAGCCTTTGACGTTCACGCAGATAGCGCATCGTATGTAGCTGTTGACGGAATACTCTTCAGCAAGGATTTGAAAACGCTTGTTGCGTATCCGCGTGGAAAGACCGCAACGACCTACGAGATACCCGCAAGTGTAACAAATATCACGGACCGTGCTTTCTCCGAGTGTACGTATTTTGAATCCTTTAGTGTGGAAGAAGGAAACACAGCATACGTTGCTGTGGATGGTGTTCTGTTCACTAAAGATATGAAGACTATAGTTGCCTATCCCCCTGCAAAGACTGGAACAAGCTATAAGATTCCAGATGGGGTAACAATTATAGGACATTCTGCATTCGACTCCTGTAGATCACTTACCAAGATAGAGATTCCCGAAGGTGTTACAACGTTGCGTAAGGATGCGTTTATTCGTTGCACCTCTCTTTCCGAAATCGTATTGCCCGAGACTCTTAGAACTATTACGGAAGAGGCGTTCTGGCAGTGTACGGCGCTTACAAGCATTGTCATACCCGAAAACGTGACTAGCATAGGAAATCATGCATTTGCTCACTGTAAGAAACTTGAAAGCGCAACAGTGCTCACAAAAAATGCTAAGTTCGGCACTAACGTATTCCAAGACTGTGCAACAGGGTTTACGATCACCGGCTACAAGGGAAGCACTGCAGAAACGTATGCCAATGCAAACGGTCATACCTTTGTTGCGATCTTTAAGCAAGTTGCCTCCGGAGAATGCGGTGCAAACGGTAACAACCTCAGCTGGACTCTTTATGACGACGGCGTGCTTGCCATAGAGGGTACGGGTGCTATGGCTGATTACAGTGCAGAAACCCCTGCCCCCTGGATCGATCATGCTTCCGATATAAGTGAAATTACAATTGAAAACGGCGTAACAAGCATAGGAGCTTACGCATTCAGCGGAATTACTTCATTGGAAGACGTAGCGATTCCCGTCAGCGTAACGAGCATTAATGATAAGGCGTTTTACGGTTGCGATGCTCTTGCTAAAGTCAAGGTGCTCAGCAAAACTGCGGAGTTTGGCACCGAGGTATTCGGAAATACTGCAAACAGCCTTGTGCTCCATGGATACGCCGGTTCTACCTCAGAAGCTTATGCCGAGAGTAATGAGATCGAATTCTCAGCCATTCAAAACGTAGTATACGTTGGTACCGGCGGTACCGGCGACGGCTCTGCACCCGAAACGCCTATGGGAGATCTTGTTGCTGCCTTTGCTGCAATGGGTGACGAGGACGGTACTATCGTATTTGTTGATATGTACGACCACGATGAGCTTCACAAAATAGATGCACACGCCGGTCACATCACTCTTACATCCAAGTACAACGGTGTTGATTACAAGGGCGGTATATACGCTTCCCAAACTGCTCACCTTGCTCTCGGCGGCGATACCACCTTCGAGAATATGAGCATTATCATTGCAAAGTCCACTTGGCTCATCCGTGCACGCTTCAACCACGTTACCTTCGGTGATAACGTAAGGATCGAGAAGGAAGGTAATCCCGATGCACTTTCCGGACTCTACCTTGTGGGTGCAGATCAGGGCTCCGGTTCTACCTGCGATCACTCCAAGGATACCCACATCACCCTTAAGAGCGGTAACTTCACCGAGGTCATCGGCGGTCCTCGTTCAAATAATAACGGCGATATGACCGGAAAAGTTATCATCGAGATCAGCGGTGATACACGTATCGGTAAGCTTGCATTCGGCACCCGTGCTCTTGCGAATGCGGTCAACCTTAATACAGCACTCGTAATTTTGGACGGTGGGGTTATAGACTATTGGGTAACTACAGGTGATAAGAAGACAACAGGCTTCCACGGAGACGTACAGATAGTCTTGACAGAGAATTTCGATATTTCAAAGTCGTTTAATGCTGCCGCTTCCAGAATCACCGGTCCCGATGCCAACGGACTGACTATATTTAACGGACTTTCCGGTACCTCTGCGTTTGTTGAATGCATAAGCGCTACCTTGTTTGCGGAAACTCAGCTGTTCATTCATTCCTCTATTTACGATGAGGTAATGGCTACGGACAAGATAAACGAAGAGAGCTTTACCGATATTATCAAGTACAGCGAAGACAATATCATTGATAACGGAACGCGTAAACTGTTCTGGTACATAACCGGAAACGGAACTCTTGTGATAAGCGGCGAAGGCGCTATGCCCGATTACAGCGAGGGCAGCGCACCTTGGGCAGAGTATGCGGACGCTATCAAGGCTGTTAAGGTATGCGAAGGCGTAACGTATATCGGAAATAACGCGTTTAACGTAGGTGCGGACCTCGCAAAGGCAGAGATCTACGCGACAGCTGCAGAGTTCGGAGATAACGTGTTCGGAACTGTTGGCGAGGAATTCGAGTTCTACGGATTCTACGAGTCTACAGCGGTTGAATACGCAAGAAAGAACAAGCTGGATATCTTCTTTATCGAGCCGCCGGTAGAAACCGATGCGGAGAACGTAATTGCATCCGGTATCTGCGGCGAAGGCGGAGCGAAGAACCTCATATGGGTAATGTATAAAGACGGTACGCTTGAGATATACGGAAACGGCTCAATGAAGAACTTCGAGAAGGCAAACGGCAAGCCTTGGCAGAAGTTCAGAGAAATGATAGAACGTGTTGCGGTAAGAGAGGGCGTAACGTCTATCGGTGACTATGCATTCCACGGAATGAAGAATCTGAAGCACGTAGATATGCCCAAGGGCAAAGCACCCGCAACGACCTTCTCGCTCATAAGCGACGGAAACGGTAACGGAATCGAAAGCATAGGAAAGTATGCGTTTGGCGAATGCGAGGCTATCGAGCAGATCACTATTCCCGTTAGCGTAACCACGCTCGGCGAGAACGTGTTCAGCGGATGCGAAGCACTTGAAAAGGTGACCGTTCTTTCCACTGTAGTAGAGCTTCCCGATGCGGCAATACCCGAAAGCGCTGTAATAGTAGCACCTAAGGGCTCGCCCGCCGAGGAATACGCAACAGAAACCGGAAGGGAATTCGTTTCCTTTGAGATCAAATTCCTCTCCGCATCGCTTTCGCTTTACAACAACATTGCAGTAAACTTCAAGGCAAATAAGGCGGCTCTTGATGCTGCAGGCTTTACCGACGTTTACGCAGTATTCGAGTTCGGCGGCAGGACCTACACCGTAACCGACTATACCGTAGAAACGATG
>JAZQJQ010000016.1:0-6139 GCA_045541735.1 Eubacteriales bacterium | reverse complement strand
GGAGCTTGCAGACCCGGTCGTTTCCCCTGCTTACACTACAGGACTTGTAGGCCAGCCCAACGAAGTCAAGCTAAAGTACCTCGCAGATAACGATTTTGCTCACCTTAACGGCGACGAGCTTAAAGCGGCTATCTCCGATTACATCACGAAGAAGGATGCAGACCTTGTAGGCAAGATGGCTTCCGAGGGAACTACCCCCAGAAGACTTACCGACCTTATCGGTTCTCTCTGCGACCTTACCTCAGGCTCCGGCGATAAGGGCACTCCGATCGTTTGGATCCAGGGATATTTCGATAACTACACAGCATAACAAACGACAGTCCGAGATTTTTTCTCGGACTGTTTTTAAAAGGATGTTATATGAGAAGATTTAATGCAGTTTTGTTTGATCTGGACGGCACATTGCTTCCAATGGATATGGAAGCATTCACCGCCGATTATATGAAGCGCCTTTGCGCTTACCTTGCACCGCTCGGATACGAACCTTCCCTTGTTGCCGAAGCTATGTGGCACGGTATCGGCGCAATGGTCAAAAACGACGGAACAAGAACAAACGAGGAAGCATTTTGGGAAGTTTTTACCAAGCGATTCGGCGACAAGGCGCTAAAAGAGAAGCAGACTCTTGTAGATTTCTACCGCTCGGAATTTCCTAAAATACAGTCATCATGCGGATATACGCCGATTGCAAAAAAAGCGGTAGATGCAATAAAGCGTGCGGGATACAGAGTTATCCTTGCAACAAATCCCCTCTTCCCTGCTATGGCAACCGAGCACCGTATACGCTGGGCAGGCTTTGAGCCTTCCGAGTTTGAGTTTTTTACCGCTTATGAGGACAGCCGCCACTGCAAGCCTAACCTTGATTACTACCGCGACGTACTCGCCAAAGCTTCCCTTTCAGCCGACGAATGCCTTATGGTGGGCAACGACGCGGAGGAGGATATGATAGCGGAAAAACTCGGCATGAAGGTATTTTTGCTTACCGACTGCTTATTAAATAAAAAGAATCTTGATATATCAAAGTATCAACAAGGCTCGTTTGCTGAATTGATACAATATATAAACGAAGGGTGAGCGCTTTAGGCTCACCCTTCGTTTATATATTAGCTTCAAAATCTTCAAGATCAACAACGGTACCCATTCTGCGCGAATGCTCTGCGGCAAAGCCGATAAGGTGATTTTCATACGAGGTGCGGATATCGCAAATGGATCTGTTTTTTATACCGTTACCAAAGTAATCGATCAGATCTCTTATTATTCCCTCATCTCCTCCGCCGTGTCCGGAAACGATGGTGTTACCCATCGCCTTGGAGTCTATCTCCGTTGTCTTTCTGTCCTCAAATGTGAAAAGCTTCAACATGCCCGTGCCCATAACGCCGTTAAGCTCGCCTTTTGTGCCATATATGCTAATGGTGCGTCCGCCTTTGTTAAATGCATTCATAGAAAAAGAAACGGTGCATCCGCCCTCAAACTCAAGGTTCACAACCTGATGATCAACAACGTCATTATCACAGCTGAATACGCATCTGCCATAAGGACCTTCTTTCAGCGCCTTCATTACCGCTTCATCGGAAGGGGCAGCCATATCAAGCGTTGCAACTCCTCTGAACCAGAGATTCTTCTTTGCATCGTAATAAAGCTTTATTGCATTATAGGGACAAGTGTCGGCATAAGGACAGCCGTCGGTGCAACGTTCGGGTGCGCCTTCGGGCTTGTTTTCTGCCTTAAAATAGCTGAGAGAACCGAAGGAGTGCGCTTTTTTACACTTTTTTCCTATAAGCCATTGGATGATATCCATATCGTGACAGGATTTTGCAATAAGCATATTCGTGCATTCGCCCTCGTTACGCCAGTTGCCTCTGACAAAACTGTGGCTTTGATGCTCGTTGCCTACGCCCTCCTTGCACTCAACTGACATTATCTCGCCAAGCGCACCGGAATCAATTATATCCTTTATGGCACAATAGAAATTAGTAAAGCGCAAAACGTGGCAAATAACGACCTTTACACCCTTTCTTTCAGCCGCTTCGGTTATCTCCTTGCATTGCCGGGGGGTGACTGCGATCGGTTTTTCCAGCAATAAATCGTAGCCCTTTTCTATAAATGCAAGCGCCGCCTCGTAGTGACCGGCATCCTGAAGCGCGATAATGGCAAAATCCGCCATCTTGGGTTGTTCCGCTATCTCACGCCAATCAAGATAAAGAGCGTCATCGTTCAGGCAGCAAATACTTTTGGCAAGATTCCTGCGTATATCAACCGGCTCTGCCACCGCAACGATATCGGTATTCTCAGAAAGCTTTTTTAGAATTTGCGAATAAGTTTTTCCCCTCATTCCAAATCCCGCAACAACAGCCGTCAGCTTCTTCATACGATTTTACCTCCCATTATATAACGCTCGGCGAAGCCACGGCAGACCACACGTTCAGTCTCGGCATTTTTCCGCGTGTGCCCGGTCGTAAATGGTCGAGGATCTCCGGATCAAACTCCTCGATCGTATCTATATCACCGTTTGCATAAGCTTCAAAGAGCTCCTTTGCCGAGCAAAGTCTGAGTCTCAGTCCGCCGATTCGAAGCTCCTGCACTTCAAAACCGAACGGTTTGTTTTCCTTCATCCAAAGAGCCTTGAACTTTTTGTGGAACATGTCAAGAAGTCCGATAGCGCGTCTTACGCCGCCAGATATTTCCTTCATAGTCTCTCTGTCCTTTTCGGCATAAGCTTTTCTTGCCCTTGCTCCAAGGTCGTATTTAACAGAAAGAAGCTCGCAAAGCGCCGCTTCGCATTCAAATATATAGGCAAACTTACTGCATCTCGCATATTCGCAAAGTGTTTTTGCGTGTTCTAAATATTCCTCAGACGCCGAGGGATCTACGACTGTATCAAAAACGCCTACAAGAGGATCGTTATAAAGCATTACCTTTGATACGTTGGATAGGGCAACGTCATCGGGAGAAACTCTGTTGGGCAGGTCAAGCGCCATCATTGCATCAAAATCTTCACCGGTGTCATGCTTAAAGAGACGCTTTATCTCATTTTCATCGGTTATGCCGTCATATATCTTGCGGAACGTGTAAAGCGCAGGCAGAAGCGAGTAAAATGAGCACTCCTTGCCATTATCGCCCCACATAGTAAAGAATACGTTTTCGATCCCGTTTGCAGCGCAGGAGCGCATCGCAACGCTCATAGATTCTATCGACCAACGGTTAAACGGCGCAAATCCGTTCCAGCACCATGCGCCGCCGGCATACCAAACGTCACGACCGAACTTTCTATGCTGTGCGATCATATTGTCGTAATACTTGATATCGTTGTGATAATAGTCCCAATATACAAGTTCAACACCCTCGGGGCATTTAGCAACTATCGCGTCGGTTACTGTATCCTCAAGTGTATAATACTCACCGTGATTGGCTAGGCGGAAGAACATATCCGACCACATAATAGGCGTAAATCCGTATTTTTTCGCTATATCAACAACACGCGTAAGATGCTCGCTGAGAATATCAAAGCGGTTTCTGTAGCCGTTTTTGTCAAGATATTTTCCAAGACCGAGCATATGCGCCTCATCCATACCGATGTGTACGTAATCAGTCTTAAACACCGCTCTCAGTGTTTTAAACATATTCTCAATGAGAGCATAGGTACGCTCCTCGCCCACAAGCAGGATATCAGCTGTATCTCTGATCTTTCCGTAATCAGCATTGCGGAATATCTGGTTGAGATGTGCAAGAGTTTGAATACACGGAATTACCTCAACGCCGATTGATTCGCAATAGCCCACGATATCCGAAAGCTCATCTTTCGTATATCTTCCGCGCATATATCCGAAATACGGTTCCCCATCCACTTCGTATGTATCCTCGGTATAAAGCTGGATCATATTATAACCGAAGCCTTTCAGAAGTTTTGCAAAGTTCTTTACCTCGCCCGGACGCATTACCGCGTTTCTCGACATATCAAGCATAACGCCGAATCGTTTTTCGGAACTTGACATAACGCACTCCTTTTTAAGTTATATTTGTTAATCGGGACTATTATATACCCGACCTTCATTGACCGAAACGTGCCTTTTAACTAATTCCTCAATGGCAATGCGTATGTGGTATATACCGTAACGTTCGGTAGACATCCACATAGATATCAAGTGGTCTACTCCGCTTTTCTTTACGTAAATATACGTCTGTTCACCATCAAAGCCAAAATATCCCTCGGGATTCCACGTGGGAATGTTTTCAAAATCCCATTTCTCCAACAGCGCCTTTAAGCCGTTTACCTCCTCTGCGGACAGATGAATCTCTTCTGTCTGCAGAATGGTATATCGATGTCTTGTATCTTTGTAATGGTAGAATAGCAGAGTAGCGGTTCCGTCTTTAAATACATATATATCGTAGAAATAAACTCCGTGAGCGCCGTATTCTTCCGTAATTATATCAAAGGACACGTATTCAATACAACGGATAACCCCTTCTAAACCGCTAAGCCTATCCTCATCAAACAGCTTTTTGTAATACTCGGATAAATATGGGTCTGAAGTAATTCCGGACTTTTCGCAAGTGTAAACATAATTTTTCCACTCGTAAAAATTGTTTTCCGCAATCTCCTCGGCAGAATAATAGTCAAGGTAACACATCGGAGGTAGCTTCCCGTCCAAAATTACATCGGGCATATCCTGCTCATAAACGTAGCCTGTCAGATCATCACGTGCATCGTGGTAATTATTATACACCCGATCATAGTATTTACTTACGTAAAATTCACCGTCTTCAAAATAACAATATAGATAAAAAAGATGATTGTTGAGATCGGAATATACGGTGTAGTAAATATCCTTACCGCCTTCGGTGTAATGGCGTAAGATCTTGTTGCCGAAAACAGCAGCTATCTCCTTGTAAGTGTAAGAGTAATCTTTGTATTCACTTACTATCTGTTGAACAAAGCTTCCTGCGTCATAGCAAATATTATACCTTTTATCGACCCATTCACGATACGTCGAGGGATCATAAACAAACGGTGTTTCGTTATCAACAACAACAGCATCGCCTCTTACGTAGTCCTGAGGAAGTCTGCCGCGCAAAAGTAAACACACTGCAATACTCAAAGCAACGACAAGAACGACAAGTGAAGCAATGATAGCAATACGTTTTTTCATGGCTATACTTCCTTTCGGGTTTCATTACGGATCCTCAGTTTGATTCTAACACAGTCATATACTGTAGTCAAGAATTTTCTACAAGCCTTCCACAGTAGGGGAAGGTGTCACGCGTAGCGTGACGGATGAGGTGTACTAACGCAAGGAAACTCCTCATCCACCAATTCGTGGTCCCCCTTCTTCCTCAGGAGAAGGGCTAATATCTCCGGACAGCGGCTCGACAACAAAAGGAGTACGAACAAAATTGTCCGTACCCCTTTGTCGTAGGGCGGGGATTCATCTCCCGCCGCCTATTCGTTATTATGCGTTTGTAACGGCGGCAGCAAGCCGCCGCCCTACAAAAGGTGTTCAAGTCCCTAATGATCTGTAAAAACAAACAAAAAAGGACATCCGTTGGATGTCCTTTTTTGTTGGTGCGAGAAACGGGACTTGATTCTCCGCGGGCGTAACCCGCTCCGGTCCGGTTGGCTCTTTCGCTCCCCCGGAGCGAAATTCACTACCAACCGTTCAAGTCCCTAATGATCTGTAAAAACCAACAAAAAAGGACATCTGTTGGATGTCCTTTTTTGTTGGTGCGAGAAACGGGACTTGAACCCGTACGGTGTGAACCACACGCCCCTCAAACGTGCGCGTCTGCCTGTTCCGCCACTCTCGCATTGCTGCCGCTCTTGCGACCGCTCGACTATTATATAACAAGACTCGAAAAAAGTCAATACCTTTTTTTATTTTTTTAAATATTTTTTTAGGTATTTATTTTTCCGATATTATGTGATACAATTAAACGGATAGAGAAGTATTTGGAGGTTTGCGGTGAAGTTAAAGGAATTACTTGATCTTCCGCTTCCCTGGGAGGGTCGCGGTGCTCTCGACGGTGATCGCGAGATAGATCGGGTGTGCGACGACTCGCGCGTCGTATCCTCGGGCGCTATGTTTATAGCTGTGGAGGGTGCGATAAGCGATGGGCACGATTAAGTCGGAGGCCAAGCGGTCTTAGG
>JAZQJQ010000015.1:0-13290 GCA_045541735.1 Eubacteriales bacterium | reverse complement strand
ATCTCACCGGTACGGAAACGGTTGGAAGCATCAAACGTAGGCGGGAAGGAGTACATGGTATAGAAGCGGCAGTAGTACTCGAATGCCTCGAGTGCCTCATTGCTGTCGATTCCGGTACGCATACCGTGGTCGGCATATCTTTCGCCGCCCATCTGATAAAGCCATACGTCATAGTCGCGCTGGAGACCGATCTGCATGTTGTTCGCCTGAAGCACGGTAACGGCTGCAAGCACGTCATCCCAAGTCTTGGGAACCTCAATACCGAGGTCGGCAAGGATATCCTTGCGGTAGAACAGCATGGAGAAGGACATGGTCTCGGGCAGACCGTAAACGGACTCGGTGGTCTCGCCGGTCTCGGAATTGTAATTGTAAAGAGTCAGAGGAACACGGGCAGCTGCCGTGAACTCGGAATCCATCAGCTCCTCAAAGCCGGTAAGATCGTCCAGAGGAAGAACGGCTGAACGGATAGCGTAGTTGATAACGTCAGCACCGCTGATACCGATAAAGGAATCGGGACCCATGTTCGAAAGAACGGACGGGAGAAGAGTTCCGGCTGCAACAAGCTTAACGTCAACGCCTATGTTCGTCTTGGGAGAGAACATACTGTCGACCATATTACGGATAACGAGAGACTGGTCGCGTCCTGCGGTGAGCCATACCTCAACAGCGTCCTCATCGGACTCGGTGGTAGCACCCATGTTGGAGTAGTCAACGAAGAAGGATGCGATGAACAGTTTGATCTCGTACCAAATAGCCTGGAAGAAGTTTTCCTTTGCCTTGGGAAGAGTTGCATCCTCGGGAGCAATGAGGAAGTAGTCGAACTGTACAGGCTGAGAACGGGAATCGTTCAGCCAGGTACCAAGGCTTCCTATGTAAGTCTTGAAGGACTTGAGGCTTCCTGCGATGGTGCTCTCGTCCTGGCCCATCTTTTCAAGAAGAACTGCGATCTTGTCAAGAGTAGCAACGTGGCTTCCCTTGGTGCCGCAGAGGAGAACGAGCTCCTCGGATACGCTCTTCAGAACGCGGGACTGCTTTACGAAGTCAACGAGGACCTGAGGCATTACGCGGCTGAACTGATAGTCGCGGTACTTATCGGGGGTAGCACCGGTAAGCTTGATGATCTCAAGGTAGTCGCTGTTTATTGAGGTAAGAACGTTCTCGATGGTACGAAGAGTATCGTCCATATTTCCGAGACCTACCTCAACGGTAAGCTCGTAGGTCTTTCCTGCCTCAAACCAGAACTTCAGCTCCTTTTCGCCGTCGTTCATGTTCTCAACCACCCAGTCCTTGGAGTAGTCGAAACGTGCGCCGTACGCTTCCTCGTAGAGCACCTTGCCGTCTATCTTGATGATACGGGAAGTGAACATACCTGCAAGGTCATCCTGCTTGTAGCGGGATGCGATGGTGTACCAGCCGGTCTTCTCTACCTCGAACTCGTAAGAAACCCACTGACCTGCAGTCTTATAGGTCTCCTTGCCGCCGATGGTGTTAAGAGGCTGAGCATCGTGCTTCTGGGGATAGGTAAGAGCAGAAGTACGGTCGTTGATGGGATAGATGGCGTCATCGGAGAACTTGTAAGGCTTCTCGGCGTCGATGTAAATAGTAGCAGCGCCTGCAGAAGACTCGGTTCCGTTATTCGCCTGAACGTACTGCTCGAGAGAAACGCTCTCTTCAAGGGGGAAGAGGGTAATGCTCTCAATGATAACGGGTTCTCTTACAGCACGGAGGCTGATGATGTTCTCACCCTTCTCGAAGCAGAACTGAAGACCGCCGGAATAATATCCGGAGCTGTCCTCAAATACGTAGTCGCGCCATTCGGGGTTCATATAAGCGGCGGGACGTATATCGTTGCCGTTTATATCCTGACGGAACTGGGGATCACCCTCGCTTGTCCCGTAGACGTACTTCTTCTGGCCCGCAACGTCCTCAAAATAGGTGTTAGACCAAACTTTGGACATAGAGATGATTCTGGACTCATCGAAAAGCACCTTGCCGTTTACAAGGAAAGTGCGCTCGATAGAGGCAGATTTACCCTCATGCACAGTGCCGTCCTTGGCAGTGTACTCGATAAGAGGATAATATCTCAGCGCAACACCGTACTTTCCGGTCTCGGGGACGTTCACCTTCCACGAAACGGTGCCGGTGTCGGGGAGAAACAGGGATTTTACCGTGCTTCCCTCGTAGTTGTTTACGACCTCGACCTTTGCATCGGTCTCGGACGCAAGGTAATCGGCAGCGCTAACGGTTACCGATTTCGTTGCGACAGGTACGCCGGCGTTCTTTTCAAGATACTCCTCGTACGAGATCGCGTTAAGAAGCTCTCTCAGCTCCGCAAGCGTCGTTCCGGTTCCGACTACGGATCCTTCTTCCGCGGCAGCCGCGGGAAGAACGAAGCAACCCATAGCCATAAGAACGGCAAGCAGGAGAGAAAGTGCTCTGCTGAAACGGGATTTTCTCATAGCTTCCTCCATAAAAAATACCAAAAAGGGGAATCAACCGTCAAATAAACGCAAATATGACTGCCCGCCGGCCCATCTTACCCCAAGAGATAAAAAAAGCTCGGAAAGAACAGTCATCTTCTCCGAACAAATGCCCTCCCCGCCACTCGTGCGGTAGTGCGCCCGGATCGCGCACGGATTACGGCAATGCTGTTACATTTGACCCGCCCGAGGGCGGTTGTTTTATGTCTAATATATTAACATACTATTAACGGAATGTCAAGCGAGCCGCCGCAAAGAAATTGCGCTGTTTTTTACGGATTTTGCCGCACGTTCGGTAAGAAGATCGAAGAAGATGTTTTTTTGTGGCGTTTTTTGTGTCGATTTCGTGCATTTTCGGTCTGTTTTCGGCGATAATCGAGCAACACTGACCTTTTGACGAATTTGCCTCATTTGCATTTGTGCATTTCTAACAAATTTTGACATTGATTTTTTACAGCTTAGCAACTTGCACAAAAAGATGGAGCCTTGCCACAAAAGCAAGGCTCCTCCGGGTATTTCTACTCATCCCAAAACGTTGATAATTTCTTTCCAGACCGCTTCATCCTGCTCGGTCATACGCCACCAATCAAACGAAGCGACGAACTCCTCCCTTTGCTCTTTTGTCGCGAGAGTTCCTTTTTTGAGACGCTTGGTCAGCGTGTTTACGTAGTAAGCAAGATATCTTACAGCATCTTCGGCATAATTAGGATTATGACCTTTGCCGTTTACAAGCATAAATTCAACGTGTGATTCATAACCGAGTTCCGGGTCGTTATACTTTTCAACGGAATCTTTTATATAGCTGAAATGCTTTTTTGCGGATACGACCTTGTCATCCGCAGAATGGATGATAAGCGCGCGTCCTTTATAATGCGAGAGGCTGTCTGCCGCGTCAGCTATCTGAGCAAGTCTGTTTGCCTTTGTCTCTATCTCGATGATCTTATCCGCATAACTGCACATTACACCGGGAAACAGCTGATCTGCCATCCTTCTTACGGACGAAAATCCGGAGATAGCCGCGATGCTCTCCACATTAGCGTGTCCAAGCACGCAATTCATAGTTGAATATGCGCCCCAGCTATGACCTACCACCGAAAAACGCATTTCCTTCCCAAGCTTTTTTTCAAGAGCATCAAGACAGCTGAGCAGATCCGTTAGAGAACGGCCGAAGCCTCCGGTATTCTCCCCTTCCGAGGTCATACAACCGCTGTGATCGTAAGAATAGACGCGGTATCCCTCACGGCAAAGCCTTTCGATCTCTCTCATATAGGAAAGATGCCCTCCTCCCATGCCGTGATCAAACACAACTATCTTGTCATCACGGCAACCGGGATACGCATAAAAGTTTCCGCGCAGGGTATTTCCGTACGCATCTTCCTTGAAGGAAAACGGCTCTGCCGCAAGCCCGGGAAAATCGTTATGCGTAAAATAGCGTGCTAACCCCATATCATCACAACGCGAAAACATTTTTTGACGGTAGAGAGCCGTTATTCTTTTTTCAAACAACATATCATTAGTCTCCTATGACTTCTTCCGCATATCTTACAGTGGTCATCGCATCGCCTGCGTATTTATCAGCGCCTATTCTTGCAGCATATTCCTCGGTGAGCACCGCGCCGCCAACGACCACTTTGCAGCCGGGCGCCTTTTCGCGCAGCAGCTTTATCGTTTTTTCCATAGCGGGCACCGTTGTTGTCATCAACGCGCTCAGCCCCACGATCGGCGCTCCCGTTTCGGCAACAGCATCGACTATTTTTTCCGCAGACACGTCCTTGCCGAGATCGGTGACGTCAAAGCCGTAGTTTTCCAAGAGAAGCTTTACTATATTCTTCCCGATATCGTGTATATCGCCTTCCACGGTAGCAATAACGACCTTCCCTCTTCCTTGAGCCTTGCCTTCGGAAGAAGCTCCGTCTTTTATTATCTCAAAAGCCGCTTTTGCCGCCTCCGCACTCATAAGAAGCTGAGGAAGATATATCCTATTCTCCTCATACCCCTTGCCAATCTCATCAAGCGCGGGAATGATCTCGGCATTAACTATGTCGAGAGCACCGTGAGTTTCAAGCATTTTTTGTGTAAATGCCGCCGCCTCTGACCTCATTCCCTTGATTATTGCACGGTGCAAGGTGTTTTGCGTGTCTTCCGTCTTCTTTTCCGAAGCGGAAGCTCCCGAAGTTACAGAGAGCATAGGAATTGCAGAAATATAATCCGAGCAATCAGCATCCATTCCCTTCAGCACGCGGTATGAATGGTAAACGCGCATCATCTGCGCAGAATGCGGGTTCATTATAGCGGCGCTCAGTCCTCTTTCGAGCGCCATTGCAAAGAACGCGGAATTGACCGCCTCCCGCTCGGGCAGACCGAAAGAAATATTGGAAATACCAAGCGAGGTATGACAGCCGAGTTCATTTTTAATACGGCAAAGTGCTTCAAGCGTTACGTTTGCAGCACTGCTATCGGCACTCACCGCCATAGCAAGAGTATCAAAAATAATATCTTTTTTATCTATACCGTATTCAGCCGCCACCCCAAGTATCTTTTTTGCTATCTCCACTCTGCCCTCGGCAGTTGCGGGAATGCCGTTCTCGTCAAGCGTGAGCGCTATCACCGTTCCGCCATATTTCTTTACCGCAGGAAAGATATTTGCCATGCTCTCTGCCTTACCGTTCACGGAATTGACGAGAGCCTTACCGTTATAGAGACGCAAAGCCGCCTCCATTGCAGCATAATCTGCAGTATCTATCTGAAGCGGAAGGTCGGTTACCTCCTGAAGTCCGCTCACAGCTCGGCAAAGCATATCCTTTTCATCTATTTCGGGGAGGCCTACGTTAACGTCAAGTATATGCGCGCCCGCCTCCTGCTGCTTGATCCCCTCGTTAAGAATATAAGCCATATCGTTTTCGGCAAGCGCCTGCTTAAAGCGCTTTTTGCCGGTGGGGTTGATGCGTTCGCCGATAAGCACCGGGCTAAACGCAAAATCAACTGTTCGGGAATAGGAGCTTACAACGGTAATGCCCTTGTTTTCTGTGGGAACGGAAACGATATTCTTTACAAGTGATGCAGTCTCCCTGATATGCTCCGGAGTTGTACCGCAGCATCCGCCGCAAAGCCGTGCGCCGGCGCGAACCATATCGGAAACGCATTCTGCAAATTCACGCACAGATACGTCGAATACGGTTTTTCCGTTTTCTACCCTCGGCAGACCCGCATTCGGCTTTACCGCAACAGGAACGGATGCGCGCTCGCAGATGCGCTTTACTATAGGCGCAAGCTGTTCCGGCCCGAGAGAACAGTTGGCACCGATGGCATCGGCGCCCATACCTTCAAGCATGGCTACCATAACATCGCAATCGGCACCCGTCATCAGTTTTCCGTTTTCTCCGTATGCATTCGTAACGATAACGGGCAGTGAGCTATTTTCTTTTGCGGCAAGAAGCGCCGCCTTTGTTTCATAGCTGTCGTTCATCGTTTCGATGATTATCAGATCCGCACCGTACTTCACACCGAGGCGCACGGTATGTGCAAAAAGCGCCGCGGCATCTTCGAAGCCGTAATCACCGCAAGGCGCAAGAAGCCTGCCGCAGGGGCCTATGTCGAGAGCGATAAATTTTTCCTGTGTGCCGATGCTTTCAGCTCTTGCTCTTTTCGCGTTTTCAAAGGCTGAAGATACTATCTTATCAAGCTCAGCTTCAGAAAATTTCAAAAGATTGGCACCAAAGGTATTGGTGCTTACAACGTTACTGCCCGCTTCAAAATACGCCTTGTGGATAGCGGTTATCTCATCGGAATGCGTGATATTCCATTTTTCGGGGTTCTCGCCCGGTCTGAGCCCCCTCGCCTGAAGCAGGGTGCCCATACCTCCGTCAAGAATAACGGTATTGTCCTTTAAAAAGTTTCTGAAATCCATAGCTTCTCCGTAATGAGATCACCTTCCGAGAATATCGGAAAGGTTTGAGATTATCGTTTTTGCAACGTCCGGCTTATTCATCGAATAAACGTGCACGTTACGTATTCCGTTTGCAAAAAGATCTATTATCTGGTCAGTGGCATAAACTATACCCGCCTGCTTCATCGCCGCAGGATCCGAGCCGAATTTATCAACGAGACTTATAAAGCGCCTCGGCATAAAGGAACCTGAAAGCTTGATCGCACGCTCTATCTGATTTGCGTTCGTTATGGGCATAACGCCGGGGATAACGGGAACGGTAATTCCCTTCTCTCTTATCTTATAAAGGAAGTTATAGAGGAGATTGTTATCAAAAAACATCTGAGTGGTAAGAAAATCGCATCCCGCATCCACCTTCTGCTTGAGATATTCGATATCCGCACTTTGGCAGGAGCTTTCGGGGTGTATCTCGGGGTAGCACGCACCGCCGATACAAAAACCGCCCTCCTCCTTTAATTCGCGCACAAGGTCGATAGCATAACGGTAATCCCATTTGCTGCGGTCCTCGCCAAGCATAGTCTCGGGAATATCTCCGCGCAATGCCATAACGTTTTCAATATGAGATGCCTTCATATCCGCTATTCTTGCGCGCACCGTCTCCTTTGTGGAAGAAACGCAGGTAAGATGCGCAAGCGTAGGAACACCGTAGCGTTCCTTTATGTTTTTTGCTATATCAAGGGTATATTTGCTTGTGCCGCCGCCGGCGCCGTATGTAACGCTCATATAAGCCGGGTGAAGCCTTGCTATCTCCTCAGTTGCTTCTTTTACCGTATCGAATCCGCTTTCGGTCTTAGGGGGAAACACCTCAAAGGAAAGAGTAAGTCTGTCACAATTCAAAAGTTCAGCGATCTTCATATCTTCCTCCGTTTTTCAATGCTCAAAGCCTATCATAAGACCGCCTTTTTCCTCGTAAAAAGAACAAAGGCCTCCGCTTTGATATATCTCTACGTCAGCAGACGGGAATTTTTCAAGAAGTAATGCACGGAGCTTTTCAGCCGCAGCTGCATTTAAACAGTTGCCCAAGCGAACCTTTCCGCCTTTATACCCGTGTTCCTCCATTATTCTGACAACGGAAGCTATCGCTTTTGCCTCGCCACGGCACTTTTCAAGCTGTTCGAGGTCACCCTTGGCACTTGCTTTACCGACAACACGTATCCCAAGAAGCCCCGCCGCCTTTGCGGCAAGACGGCTAACCCTGCCGTTGTTTGCCAAGTTATTCATAGATTCAAGTACAAATAGCAGAGAGGTCGTCTTCGCATATTCTTCGATTTTTGCACATAATCCGTCAAAATCAGCCGACTCAGATGCAAGCTCATACGCTTTTTCAATGAAAAGGCGTATCTCTCCTCCGGCTGTAAGTGAATTCAGCACGTACACACGGCGGTCGGGATATTTTTCCTCGTATTCCTTTTTGGCAACGCACGCGGCGTTATAGCTTCCCGAAAGTGTAGCGGTTATGGTTATGCAAAGAACGTTCTTTGCTTCTCCAAAGCATTGAAGCCAATCTGCGGGCGAGGGGCAGGAGGATGCAGACTTCCCCTTGTATGAAGCAAGGTAATTTACCATTTCTTCTACGTCAAGCGAGCCGTTATCCGCAAAGTCTCTTTCATCGGTTCTGATCTTCAGCGGTGCACAAGCAAAGCTGTCACCGTAAAGATCGAAAGTATCCGCGGACGAATCCGCCGCTATCCTGAATTCAAGCAAGTTCATAAAATCTCCCAAAATCAAATATCTTCCGCAAGCACGCGGCGCTTTTTCCAAACTCCCGACAGAAAGTATATCATACCCGGTATAGCACATCCGTAAGCGGCAACTCCGTAACCGAGAACGAATCCGTAAAATCCAAGCCCGAGTTTTATTCCGATGAGCCAGCTGAGTCCGATCCTGAGGACAACTCCGTCAAGAAGTGCAAGCACCATACTGAGCCGCGCATTGCCGATAGCCTGAATAAATGCGCTGCTTCCTCGCATTACCGCAAGAGCGGGGAACATCCAGAGGATAGCCTTTATAAACGTGGATGACATCTCATGTACAAGCACGTCGTCCGAGAAGAGCATAAACATCTCTTTTCCCAAGAGTACGTACAGCAGCATAGATATTACGGTAAACACGCCTGAAAATGCCCAGGCGTACCAAACCGCGTCCACGGCGCGTTTTTCTTTCCTTGCCGCTATATTCTGGCTTATGATCGGCATTGCGGCATGCTGTATGCCTTGGCTGATCTTATTTACAATATCGTCTATCCTCATTCCTACGCCGAACGTAGCGGAAGCAACGACGTTTATGTCGTTGACGAGAGAATTAACGTAGAGCATTGAAATGTTTATACATCCGGACTGTATCGCCATCGGAGCACCGAGGCTGAGTATCATCTTAACGTATTTACCGTTGAGCTTGAAGCTTTCGCGGCGAAAATCAAATCCGAACGCATCCCTGTGCTTCATAAGGTAATATATCGAGAAGATAAACGAAGCCGCCTGGCCGACTATCGTTGCAAGCGCCGCACCGGCAACACCCATACCGAGAAGACCGGTAAAAAGTAAGTCGAGCACAAGATTTATGAGGGATGCGATGCCGATAAACATAAACGGGCGCTTGGAATCTCCCATGCCGCGCAGCACTGCGCTTACCATATTATATCCCGCGGTGAACACAAGACCGGCTCCGCATATAACAAGATAATGCACCGCCATACCGTATGATTCCTCAGGCATATTGAGAATATCCATTATCCCATTATGAAAACCGAGGAAAACCCCCGTCATAACGACGGCAAATATCATAACAAGCGTAAAGAGCGTGCCGATTATCTCGCTCATCTCCTTGCGCTTACCGGCACCAAGAGCCTGAGATATAAGCACCTGGCCGCCGTTTGAAAAGCCGAGCGTGACCATAGTTGCAAAATTAAGTATTTGGCTGCTTTGTGACACCGCAGAAAGTCCGGGAGTGCCGACGTATTCGCCGACCACCATCATATCTATAGTGCTGTAAAGGACCTGCAGCGCATTTGACGCCATAAAAGGCAGGGCGAGGAGCACAAGCTTCTTCCACACACTGCCTATCGTAAGGTCCTTTGAGATCGATCGGGTGCTCAAAACATCATCCCCCATTGTACAGATAAACTGAGTTAATTTTAGCACTATTTCTGTAAAAAATCAACCGAAAGGATATATTTTATTGTATTTCCGGCAAGTTTTGTACTGCAGACCACTCAGGCAGGGACACGAACACCGCTTCCCTGCCGTGCCAAGGGAAAGAAATGCGGCATGAATACAGCGCCGGAGCCGTGCGTTCGTCGCGCGATCCGTACTTGTGGTCGCCGAGAAGGGGAAAACCGCGGCTTGCAAACTGCACACGTATCTGGTGGCTTCTGCCCGTATGGAGGCGCACAAGCACCTGCGAGATCTCACCCGCCGATAAACGCACAAATTCAAGTCTTGCCTTCTTCACTCCTCCGCGTTCGCGTTTGACAACGAACACCTTGTTCTTTTTGGAGTCCTTCCAAAGAAGATCCTCCCAATCGCCTTTCTCGGGCACCTCTCCCTTGACTTCGGCAATATATTCTTTTACCATTCTGCCGCCTTCAATAAGCCGCGAAAGCTCTGCCGCGGCTTTTTTTGTACGGGCATAGACCATAACACCCGCCACGTTGAGATCAAGCCTGTGTACAGCAAAAAAATCGCCGCCCCGCGCAGCTCTCAGCTGCTCCGGCATACCTTTCTCGGCATCTACGCCAACGGGCTTCACACAAACAACAATATCATTACCGCAATACAAAGTCTCCATATCGTCCTCACAGCTGTTTTTTGTCAAACAACGGCAAAGCGCAGGCTATCGCCGCTGCACACAGAATCACCGTAACGGCAATGGCGGGTAAATATTCTCCGCTTTCCGTCCGAGAGTACATAAGAGGCGCTGTTTTCATAAGAAACACAGGAGTATACTCCTTTACCGCGGGAATCATTCCGATAAGATACGCACCGCCGAACACCGCGCCCACCCCCGCAGCAACGCCCGTATTTGCGTTAAACAGTGCGGAAAAGAACGGTATCAGCAATACCGCAAAAACGCCGAGCAGCCACCAGCCGAATACTGAAAAACCGAGCGAATTCACGATCGAATTATCCCAGAAGTATGCGCTGTACGCATAGGTAATGCCAAAGCAGATGAAATACAGCAAAGACCAAAGAAGCAAAAGCACGGATGTTTTCGCAAGCATTACCTTTCGGCGCGAAAGTCCCTTTGTAAGACAAAGCACCAAGGTGTTTGCAGTATATTCCTTTGTGAATATTCCGCACTCCGCAAGCACAAAAACGATAAGTGCTATCGGCATATTCTTAAAAAACTGTGTCCACGAATCAAAAGCGGTTATCTCGTAAGCAGTTACAATCATACCCGACTGAGCAAGCGATTCGGAAAGGCTTTCCATAAGCCAGGGAGTAAGCTTCGCTATCCCGGGATTCATAATACCGAAAAGAACGAATACAGACGCAAGCATTAAAAACTTGCCCGAACGGCTCTGATCGAGACACTCCTTTTTAACAAATGCAGTAAATGCTCTCATTTTTCCACCGCCTCCAAAAACAAGGCTTCAAGCGAGGGTTCCCTGCGCTCGATGCGCAAAACAGGTATTCCTTTCTCAGAAACAAATCGCAGTATCTCAAACAGTGCACCCTTTCCGTCCTTGAAGCTGAGCGCACAGTCCCCATCCGCCCTCAAGCAGCCAAACTGCGCAAGCAGAGCACGCGCTCCGTCCGCATTTTCAGTTTCCACTGTGTATTCGTCTGTACCGTATCTTGCCTTGATATCGGCAAGCTTGCCGTTAAGCGCAATTCTACCATCGTTCAGAAATGCAACGTCAGTACAAATGCGCTCCACATCGGAGAGTATGTGTGTCGAAAAAAGCACCGTTGTCTGCGATGATGCCGCGGAGAGGATACTGAGTATCTCTTTTCTGCCTACGGGATCAAGAGCAGACGTAGGCTCGTCGCAGATAAGAAGCTTGGGGCGTGAAAAAAGTGCCTGTGCGATGCCGAGGCGCTGCTTCATTCCGCGCGAATATCCGCCTATGCGGTGCCTCTCACCCGCAAGACCGACAAGCTCCAACAGCTCATCCGTCCTGCTTGCGGAATCTTTTTTATCCGCTCCCGTGATTTCCGCACACAAAGCAAGGTACTCACGCGCAGTCATAAAGGAATAAAACTCGGGCACGTCCGGCAGATAACCTATCTTGCGGTTTGTCGGTGTTTCTCCGTAGCGTACGGGCTCTCCGTCGACGAATATCTCGCCGCCATCGGCCTTGATAAGACCGAGTATAGTCTTCATTGCGGTAGTTTTACCTGCACCGTTCCTGCCTATAAAGCCGAAAACGCTGTTTTCGGGCACGTGCATATCAAGTCCGCACAGCACCTCTTTATCCCCGAAGCGCTTATATAGCCCGTTTATCTTCAGCATTTCATACATCCTCTTTTCCGAAAAGCAGGTAAAGGATAGGGCCGATATAATTCATAAATACAAGCGTTATCACAAGCCAAAGCGTGCGGTTGCCGCGCTTATAGGTCTTGTGGGTAAGTATGTGGTGGAGGGTATAACCGAGAAGCGCGAACTGAACGCATACAAGCGGTATAAGAAAAGGCAAAAATTCCATAAGCTTATCCATTATTTTTTCTCCTTGTTATCATTAGAATGCCTTTTATAATAAAGGTATGAATACACCATAGGCGCGATCACCATAGGGAACACAATGGATAGAAACAAGATCAATTTCCACGGCGCGGGGAGAAACGCACAACCAACAATCAATATACCGCCTATCATCCACAGCCTTCCCCCAAAGCGGTGGGTAGCGTTCCAGTTTTCTTCACTTTCAAGTGTCCAGACCACCTTGATGCCAAGGGTATAATTCTGCTTGCATTTAGGCAGATAGTTTCCGATAAAAAGAAGCAGCGCTCCGACAAAAACGAATGCTACAGCTTCAACGTTCATACTGTAACCAAGCGCCTGAGAGTATACGATAAAACCCAAAAGCAGTGAAACGAGGGGGATAGACCATATAATAATATCCATCGGCTTTTTGCTCTGGTTCTTGTTTTTAGGATCTAGAGACATCCCCAAGACGCACAACCAATGAACAAGCGCCATCAGCGGAGGAATACCAAAAACAGCAAAACCCTTGCTCGCATAATTATCGATCTCGCCCGCAAAATTCCAATGTATCGGTATTTCCGAGGGGAGCTTATCCCAAACAATAACGCCGAAAAGGATAGGCAGAAGTATTATAACGGATGAGATCATCAGCTTTTTTATATTATTCCTTATCATCGTTTTCTCCTTTCAAGTCTGAAAGCCACAGCATTATCTCCTCGAGAACGGAGGTGTTGAGCTCATAGAATATAAATTTCCCCTCCCTTGTGTCGCGCACAAGGTCCGCTTCCTTTAATACTGACAAATGCCTTGAAACAGCCGCACCGGTCACGGAAAAATGCTCGGTTATCTCACCGGCAGACCTTCTGCCCGTTTTCAGCATATTCAGTATCTCGCGCCGTATCGGATCCGATAGCGCACGCATAGTGTTCTGAAGACCCATTGCTCCTCCACATTTAACATTTAACTTAATCGTTAAATGTATTATAGCACTGTATTTTGAAGTTGTCAATATAAAAAGCCGCGGATATCAAATGAGATCCGCGGTCTTTTCACACCAAGGCAAAGAACGGCTAAGCGTTTATCGCTTCTGGCTGTTGTTCTGGTTATTCTGGTTATTCTGGTTATTCTGGTTATTCTGGTTATTCTGGTTATTCTGGTTATTCTGATTGTTCTGATTGTTCTGATTGTTCTGATTGTTCTGATTGTTCTGATTGTTCC